>NZ_JACRWG010000029.1:0-31140 GCF_014306455.1 Catenibacterium faecis | reverse complement strand
ACCACCTCTCTTTGATTATACTATTATATCGAGATGCACACTAGAGTTTTGGGGGATTTGAGTTTGGTTATATATTTGTGTCCGCGCAACAAAGGCGCGGGGAAATGGAGAAAATCATGAAACAACTTTATCATCTTACATTAAGACATACAGTATTATTTTTTAAGGATAAAGGACGCTTCTTAACAGCTTTGATTACACCAATAGTCTTAATTGTCTTGTATATGACATTTCTAGGGACTGTTTATCATGATTCACTAGATAGTATAGTAAAGTATTATTCTGTATCACAAAAAATTATTGATGCTTTTGTGAATGGTTATCTCTTTTCATCATTACTTGCAGTGAGTTGTGTCACAGTATCATTCTGTTCAAATATGATTATGGTACAAGATAAAGCAGATCATAAAATAAAGGACTTACTCATAGCACCTGTTAGTAAAACAACATTAGCTCTTAGTTATTTTATTTCTACTTTACTTATCACTATGATTATTAATATCACTGCTTTACTTGCATGTTTTATTGTCTTAGGTACAAGTCACTTTGTTTTACCAGTAAAAGATATATTATATTGTTTGCTAGATATCTTTTTGCTTACTTTGCTTGGTGCTTCTTTATCATCTATTATTAATTATTTCCTTACAACACAAGGTCAGATTTCAGCTGTTAGTAGTGTAGTGAGTGCAGGATATGGTTTCTTATGTGGCGCTTATATGCCCATATCTCAATTTACACCTGCAGTACGTGCTATTATTAAGTTCTTACCAGGAACTTATGGAACTGCACTTATTCGTAAGCATTTATTAAATAGTTTATTTATTAAACTAAATACAAAGGTTCCTTCTACGATCATGAATGAAATTCATCAAAGTTTTGATACATCATTTACACTTATGGGACATACAATTACAACGAGTATGATGTATCTCATTATGATTGGGACATGTTTTATTTTACTGTTTGTATACATTTTATTGAATCAATTCAAAAAAGATATGTAAAATTGATGTAATTTGATACATAGGATTGAAAAATATGAGAAATAGTTTAAGATGTTTTTTGTGGAGGAATTATTAAGTATTACCATGAAACTCTTAAAGAAATTAATTATACTTATTGCATTAGTTATTGTTTATGTATTTTCTAATGCAGTAAGTATTTATATATATAGTTTTAAAGATGAAGCAAGAACTGCAGATGTTGCGATTGTTTTAGGTGCATCTACATACAATGGTCATGCTTCACCTGTTTATCAAGAAAGAATTAATCATGCTGTTGTTTTATACAACAAACATCTAGTTAAGAAAATCATCACAACAGGAGGATATGGAAAAGGAAATCCTGTTAGTGATGCCTATAATGCAAAGCTTTATGCAATCAGTCAAGGTGTACCAGAAGATGATATTCTTACAGAAGACCAGTCAACAGTCACTTTAGAGAATCTCATTAATGCGAAAAAGATTATGGATGTTGAGCATTATAAGACTGCATTAATAGTCAGTGATCCATTACATATGAAAAGGGCCATGCTTCAGGCAAAGGATGCAGGCATTACTGCCTATACATCACCAACGCAATCTTCTAGATATCGCACAAGAGATACTAAGTTTAAGTTCCTTAAACGTGAAGTAACCAATTATATCGGTTATAAATGGTATCGTCTCTTTAAATCCCTTATCAAAGTATGATAGAATAGCATTAAGGGTTGAAGGGAGCTGTTTGTCGTGTTTATGATTAATACAGGATGTATATGCTGTGCAATTCTCGCATTAACATTCTTGTTTTATTATATAATTTGTACATGTCTTAAAGGATTAGGTGTTTATCGTATTAGTGCATTTAAGAATGTACCTCGTGAAGAAAGCCATTATTATGATAAGAAAAGAATCAGCCGTGCTCAAAGAAGTGCATTCAAGAAATGGTTTATCATATTAAGTATAGGTACAATACTATCATATTATGTTAGTCAGTACTTTGCTTATGCTGCAATAGGACTATGGGCACTTATATTCTTTAAAGATATCTTTGTGAAAAAAGAGAACTTATTTCGTAACTATCGTATCTAATGGCCTTATAGGTCATTATTTTTTTAGGTGACATTATGGAAAAACTATTACTTGTACTTATATGTATTTTAGGTGTTGTCATCATGGTCAAAGGTTTTGTGAGTCGTTTTCAATATCGACTTAAAGCGACCCACTGTTCTTTACAGACATCAGGAAAAATTATAGATATAAAACAAGAAGAATTAAATTTATACAGGATGACTATTCAATACTATGCAGAAGGGAAGTTTATTGAAAGAAAGCCTTCTATCACATACTTCCAGATGAAATATTTTAAAAACAATAAGAACGTCACAATAGACTATGATCCTACATCTTGTGATACATTTATTATAGAAGAAGACTTATTTCCTATACGTTTTACTAATTGTCTCATATTCAGTGGCTTTGTATTAGTATGCTGTGCTGCTTTATTTATTATCTGAGGTGAATTATGAAGAAAATAATATTACTGCTTCTAAGTGTATTTTTAACAGCTTGTACATCATCTTCAACTACAAATAAAAACTTTATCAATACTAAAGGAACAACCTTGGAAACACATATTCCCACACCCAAAGGATATACACGAGAACAAAGTGATTTTGCACATTTCTTACAGACTTATCCATTAAAGGAAAACGGTAGTCCTATTCTTTTATATAATGGGAAAAAGAAGTGGGATCAAAGTGCTCAAATTGCGGTATTTAAGTTACCGATAGAAAATGAAAACCTCCAACAATGTGCCGACTCCGTCATGAGAGTTTATGCAGAATATTACTGGCATACAAAACAATATGATAAGATTCAATTTCATTTAAGTGATGGATTCTTATTATCTTATATGAAATGGAGAGAAGGGTACCGTGTCGTCATTAAGAATGATCATGCATCTTATGTAAAGAGTGCATCCTATGATGATTCTTATGAATGCTTTAAAAAATACTTGCGTATTGTCTTTGCTTATTCAGGAAGTGCAAGTATGGTGAGTGAATCAACACCTATCAAACTAAATGAAATAAGAGTAGGAGATGTTTTCTTAAAAGGTGGTTCACCAGGACATGTCGTGATGATTGTAGATGTTTGTACAAATAAAGAAGGAAAGAAGGCTTTCTTACTCGCACAAGGCTATATGCCTGCACAGGAATTTCATCTATTAAAAAATCCATTACATGATGATCCCTGGTATTATGAAGATGAAATCAAATATCCATTTGAAACACCTGATTATACATTTGAGGAAGGCAGTTTAAGAAGATTATGTTATTGATGAATGTTTTTAGTGGTCACAGAATAGATCCATTACATATTAAGGAAGATGATATTCACTTAGAGGATATTGCTCATGCATTAAGTCTTATATGTCGAGGGAATGGTCATATTAAATATTTCTACTCTGTGGCCCAGCATTCTCTCAACTGCGCAAAAGAAGCGCAAAGCAGAGGCTATAGTAAACATGTTGTTTTATCATGCTTATTTCATGATGCAAGTGAAACTTATATGAGTGATCTCATCACTCCTATAAAAAAACAGATGAAAGAATATCAGATAATAGAAGACCAGCTTCTAGAAACAATATTTCAAGCTTTTCATATTCAATTAAAGAATGAAGAAAAAAATATCTGGAAAGAGATGGATCACTTACTGCTTGAAGCAGAATTAAAGGAAATGATGCCTTTAGAAGAAGATAGACCAACTGTCACACTTATAAGTGTTCCTGATTTAAAGGAACACTATTATCGTGAGATAGAAGCAGAATTTAAGGCTTATGCGCTACAATTATTGGAGGATTTATAATGAAGATTTATGTTACATATAAGTTTTTAATCAAAGAAGACAGAGATGCTTTTTATAAAGCAATCAAAGAGAATCATATTCAGGAATTATCTTTATCTGATGAAGGATGTCTCAAGTATTCTTATACACCTAAAGATGATACTGTTCTTTTTTTAAAGGAAGAATGGGCATCTCAAGACTTACAGTTAAAACATTTAACTCAGCCTCATATGGACTTGTTGAAGGAATTAAAGAACCAATATCTGTGTCAAACAACAGTGCGTCATGGCACTGCTTGTTTAGAAACTGAATGTTTGATATTAAGAGAGTTTAAAATAGAAGACGCTGATGATATGTATCATCATTGGGCTAATGATGAAAAGGTCACTCGTTATTTGACTTGGCCACCTCATCAAAGTATAGAAGACACAAAGCAGTTACTTTCTTCCTGGATTCAGTCTTATGAAAAGGGTGATTCTTATAACTGGGGCATTGTCGTAAAGGATAAGAGTACACTCATTGGAAATATTTCTGTTACAAATATTGATCATAAAACAAACACAGTAGAAATTGGCTATTGTATTGGGCAGGCTTATTGGGGTCATGGATATGTTGCAGAAGCACTTAAAGAAGTTATTTCTTACTTATTTAAGGAAGGTTATGATTTAGTACGTGCAAGACATGATAAAAATAATCCTCATTCAGGTCGAGTGATGCAAAAAGCAGGTATGAAATATGAGGGAATCCTTAGAAAATCTGCAAAAAATAATCAGGGAGTTGTAGATGATGTTGTATACTCAATTCTTCCTGAAGAATTAGAATAGGAGATTTTATGGAAGTTAGAGAAATATGTTTGGCAAATGTCAAAGAGATATCACAATTATTTAATGAAATATTCTCCAGGGAACCATGGAATGATGAATGGAATGAAGAGGATCTATCTATTTATATGCATGATCTAGTAGGTAATCGCTTATCTTTATCTATTGGTTTATATGATGGAGATCAGCTTATTGGAATTGCGTTAGGTCGTATCAAACATTGGTATAATGGAAGAGAATTCTGGATTGATGAATTTGGAATTATGACGGATGAACAATCTAAAGGACTTGGTTCACAGTTTATGGACTTAGTTGTTGATTATACGAAAAAAAGAGGAATAGACCGTATTATGTTGATTACGGAAAGAGAGTTTCCTGCTTATTACTTCTACCAGAAAAATGGATTTGAAGAACAATCATCACAGGTTGTCTTCATGAAACAATATTAAAGAATTAAGTACGTATTTTTCTGTACGTACTTTTTTGTCTTAAAAAACATATAATTTACTTTATTGATGACAAAATGTGACCTATAAATTGCTTATAATTACTATCATTTGTAAAATGGAAGCGCTATAATAGTAGTGGTTAAAATGTATTGTAAGGAGATTGATAATATGAAACTATTAGAACCAATTAAAGTAGGTCCAATCACATTGAAAAACCGTATCATGTTCCCACCAATGACAACTGGCTATGAAGAACGTGACGGTTCAATTTCTAAACAGAGCTTCAACTTCTATAAACGTATTGCAGAAGGTGGTGTATCTTATATCGTACTTGGAGACGTCGCACCAGTAAATACTGTTTCTCCAACACCAAAATTATTTAAGGATGAACAGATTCCAGCTTATAAAGAATTAGCTGACGCATTACATGAATTTGATTGTAAATTAGGTATTCAGATTTTCCATCCTGAATATGATGTTCAGGCTTTAGCTGAAATGTTTAAGAAGGGTGATATGCAGGCAGCTCGTGCTAAATTACATCATGATATGCTTCATTTCACTGATGAAGTAACTCCAGAAGCATTAAATACAATTCTTAAACAGATGGGTGAATGCGTAAGACGTGCTTATGAAGCAGGTGTAGATGTAGTAGAAGTTCATGGAGACCGTTTAGTAGGTGCTTTATGTTCTACAGTATTAAATCATCGTACAGATGAATATGGAGGAAGCTTCGAAAATAGAACACGTTTCGCATTACAGGTAGTAGAAAGCATTAAAGAACATGCCCCTCATATCTGTATTGATTATAAACTTCCAATCATCACTGATAACCCATTAAGAGGTAAAGGTGGATTAAAGATTGATGAAGCTGTTGAACTTGCTAAAAAGCTTGAAGAAGCAGGCGTTAATATGATCCATGTTGGACAGGCTAACCATACAGGTAACTTGAATGATACTATTCCAGCAATGGGTACTCAGCCATATTGTTTCATGCAGTCATATACTAAGAGAGTTAAAGATGCTGTAAGTATTCCAGTATCTGCAGTAGGACGTATCGTTACTCCACAAAATGGTGAAGCATTAATTGAGAACGGTGTATGTGATATTGTTGGTTATGGACGTTCATTGTTAGCTGATCCTGATTATGTTAAAAAGATTGAAGATGGACAGCCATGCAGAATTCGTTTATGTATGATGTGTAATAAGGGATGTACAGACTCTATCCAAAACAGAAAGTTCTTAAGCTGTGTTCTTAATGCAGAAAATGGTTATGAATATGAAAGAACTATTACTCCTGCAGATGATAAGAAGAAGGTTGTTATTGTAGGTGCAGGACCTGCAGGTTTAGAAGCTGCAAGAGTTGCTGCAGTGAAAGGTCATGACGTTATTGTTTATGACAAGGATACTCAAGTAGGCGGACAGTTAAATATTGCTTCTGTACCACCTAGAAAAGAAGAAATGAATCGTGCTATTCATTATCTCGCAAATGAAGTCAAAGCATTGGGTGTTGATTTACGTTTAGGTAAAGCTGTTACTAGCGAAGATATTTTAGCTGATCAGCCTGATGAAGTCATTGTTGCAACTGGTGCTTCTAACTTCATCTTAAATATCCCTGGTAAGGATATGCCTCATGTACAGGATGCTTGGAAAGTACTTTCTAATGAACAGTTCCCAGCAGGAAGAATCGTTGTTATCGGTGGTGGACTTGTAGGTGCTGAAACAGCTGAATACCTTGCACTTAGAGGTAATGATGTAAGTATCGTAGAAATGATGGATACTATTGCGAAAGAAGAATCAACTACAATTCGTCCAGAAATGATGGCTGATTTTGAAAAGCATGGTGTTAAACAGTTCACTAATACTAAGGTAACAGAAATTACTGCAACTACAGTAGAAGCAGAAACTGCAGAAGGTAAAGTATCACTTCCATGTGATTATGTAGTATTTGCAGTAGGTGCACGTTCTAATGCATTTGACGTGACTGCATTAGAAGAAAAGAATATCCATGTTCAGGTTGTTGGTGATGCAAATAAGGTGGCAGACATCAATTCAGCTATTGAATCTGGTTATCTTGCAGCAAACGCTTTATAAGATGCTTGAGACAGGCTATGCCTGTCTTTTTGTGTTATAATACCTTTCTCAAGGAGGCGAGAGGATGGCACATGTTCCTACATATCTTGCAATAGATATCAAATCATTTTATGCATCTGTAGAATGTCTAGAAAGAGGACTCGATCCACTAGACACCAATCTTGTTGTTGCAGATGCCTCACGTACAGAAAAAACAATATGTCTTGCCGTCTCTCCGAGTTTAAAAGCCTATGGTCTTCCTGGACGTGCAAGATTATTTGAAGTGATTTCTAAACTAAAAGAACTCAATCATCAAAGAGAACCACTTGATGGAAGTTCTTTTCTTGCATCAAATCTTAATAAGAATAAACATAAAGCTATAGATTATATTATCGCAAAACCGCGTATGTCCCTCTATCTTGAATATTCGACACGTATTTACTCAATCTACTTAAAGTATTTCTCTCCTGATGATATTCATGTCTATTCTATTGATGAAGTCTTTATCGATGCAACACATTATCTTGATACATATGAGTTAGATGCTTTTCATCTTGTTCAAAATATTATTCATGATATATACAAAGAGGTAGGTATTACTGTGACTGCAGGAATAGGAACGAATCTTTATTTAGCTAAAGTCGCGATGGATATAGTTGCCAAACATAAAGAACCAGATGAGAAGGGAGCACGCATTGCGTACTTAAACACATATGCCTATAGAAAACTATTATGGTCTCATACGCCTCTGACTGACTTTTGGAGAGTAGGTAAAGGTATTTCTAAAAAACTCAATAACATCGGTTTATATACAATGGGAGATATCGCAAGATGCTCATTAGAAGATGAAGAAAAACTATACAATCTATTTGGAGTCAATGCAGAACTGCTTATTGATCATGCCTGGGGTTGGGAACCTTGTACCATGCCTGCCATTAAAGCCTACAAGGCACCTTCTAAAAGTATTGGAACAGGTCAGGTATTATCATGTGCTTATGATTATAAGAAAACTGAAATCATTTTAAAGGAAATGATAGAATCTTTAAGCATGGATCTCTTTGAAAAACATCTAGTGACTAATAAGCTTGTCCTTACAATTGGCTATGATATTGAGAATATGAAGGAATATCGTGGAGAAATCATGGAAGATCGTTATGGCAGAAAGCTTCCAAAGCATCTCCATGGAACAATTAATTTAGATAGATATACATCTTCTTATAAGCTCATGTGCGACGCCTTATTACGTTTCTATCACTCACATATAAATCATGCACTTACAATAAGAAGAATTCAGCTCAATGCAACACAGGTAAGAAGTGATGATGATATTCCTGTAACTTATAAACAGCTTTCTTTATTTGATGAAGAAAAGATAGACGTGGATTTATCTAAAGAAAAGAAATTGCAGAGTGTCACACTTGATATTAAGAAGAAATATGGTAAGAATGCCTTACTTAAAGGCGCTGATCTTCAGGAAGGGGCCACAACTAGAGATAGAAATAAAATGATAGGAGGGCATAATGCATGAATTATGACGATATAATCAATATGAAACATCCTACTTCAATAAATCATCCAAGAATGTCCATGAATAATAGAGCGGCTCAGTTTGCACCCTTTGCAGCTCTTAAGACACATGTAGATAAAATAAGTGAAGCAGGAAGACTTACGACTCAAAAACGTATATTAGATGAAGATAAAAGACAAGTATTAAATAGAGTACTTAACAATCTACTTATTAATAAAAAAGAACATCTTTCTATCATGATAGATTATTTTGTAGAAGACGAGTATAAAGAGGGTGGGTCTTATGCAACAGTAAGAGGTCAGTTTAAAGATATTGATGAAATTAATAAAAGAGTGATACTACTAGATAAAACAACCATTCTCATCGAAGATATTTATCATATAAGTATACTAAAGGATTAAGACTGATTCATTTCAGTCTTTTTGATTGTTTAGCACTCAAATATTGACAATGCTAATAAAGGTGTGTATACTGTCATTAGCATTTAAAATACTAGAGTGCTAAAGGAGCGTATAAAAATGTCAGATAAGAAAGAATTTAAAGCAGAGTCTAAAAGACTCCTCGATTTAATGATTAATTCTATTTATACTCATAAGGAAATCTTCTTAAGAGAATTGATTTCGAATGCCAGTGATGCAAGTGATAAGCTTTATTATAAAGCATTACAAGAAAATATTTCTGGTTTCTCAAGAGAGGATATGGCTATCAACTTAATTGCTGATAAGGAAAACAGAACCCTTACAATTGCAGATGAAGGGATTGGTATGAATAAAGAAGAACTAGAAGAACATTTAGGTACTATCGCAAATTCTGGCTCTTTTGAATTCAAGAATGCCTTAGAAAAAGGTGTCAGTGATGTAGATATCATTGGTCAGTTCGGTGTAGGTTTCTATAGTGCCTTCATGGTGGCTGATGAAGTAGATGTTTATTCTAAGAAATATGGAGAAGATAAGGGTTACTTATGGAAGAGTGATACAAGTGATGGTTATACTATTGAAGAAGCTGAAAAAGCAACACATGGTACAACTATTGTACTTCATTTAAAGAAAGATACTGAGGAAGAAGATTACAGTAAATATCTTGATCAGTATGAAATCGAAAGACTTGTTAAGAAATATTCAGACTATGTTCATTACCCAATCAAGATGGATGTCACTACTTCTAGAAAGAAAGAAGACAGCGATGAATATGAAGATGTTGTAGAAAACAAGACTTTAAACTCACAGGTTCCTTTATGGAAACGTCAGAAGAAAGATATCACTAAAGAAGAATATGATGAATTCTATAAGGCAAAATTCAATGATTTTGAAGCCCCTCAAAGAGTGATGCATAATACTGTAGAAGGTGCTGTCTCTTATACTTCATTATTATTTATTCCTTCTAAAACACCTATGAACTACTATTCACAAGACTATAAGAAAGGCTTACAGCTTTATTCACGCGGTGTCTTCATCATGGATCATGCAGAAGATTTAGTGCCAGAACACTTCAGATTTGTGAAAGGTTTAGTTGATTCACAGGATTTAAACTTAAACATCTCTCGTGAAATGTTACAGCATGATAGAAAGATGAAAGTCATGGCTAATAAGATTGAAAAACGTATCCAGACTGAACTTGAAAATATGTTGAAGGATGATCGTGATGAATATGTGACATTCTTCAAAAACTTTGGTATGCAGTTGAAGTTTGGTATCTATAACAGCTATGGTATGTTGAAGGATAAGCTTCAGAACTTACTTATGTTCTATTCTTCTGATAAGAAAGAACTTATTACATTAAAGGAATATGTAGAAGCTATGCCTGAAGATCAGAAGGAAATCTATTTTGCTTCTGGTGAAACAGTAGAAAAATGTGATTTATTACCACAAGTAGAATCTGTTAAATCTAAAGGCTATGATGTTTTATATATGACTGATAATGTAGATGAATTCTGCTTACAGATGATGAGAGATTATGATTCTAAGACATTCAAGAATGTCACTCAGGGTGATTTAGACTTAGAAACAGAAGATGAAAAGAAAGAACTTGAACAGAAGACTGAAGACAATAAGCCATTACTTGAAATCGTTAAGAAGGCTTTAGGTGATAAGGTACAGGATGTTAAGTTATCTCATCGTTTAAAATCTCATCCAGTATGTCTTGCAAGTGGTGATGGTGTATCATTTGAAATGGAAAAGGTATTAAACCAGATGCCAGATGCACAGGGTGTGAAAGCAGGAAGAATTCTTGAAATTAATCCAGATCATGATTTATTTAAATCATTACAGTCTGTATATGAAAAAGAACCTGTAAAGATTGATGAATATGCATCTATCCTATTTGATCAGGCACTATTAATTGCTGGATTCTCTATTGATGATCCTGTAGAATTCTCTAATAAGATCACAAAGCTTATGATTGAGGCTTCTAAATAACAATTCAATTTGATATAATGAGAGCAGAAAAGAGGGATTCTTATGAAATTATTCTTATCTGCTCTTTGTTTATGTGCGAGTGGATTGTT
Organism: Catenibacterium faecis; assembly: GCF_014306455.1. Taxonomy (NCBI): domain Bacteria; kingdom Bacillati; phylum Bacillota; class Erysipelotrichia; order Erysipelotrichales; family Coprobacillaceae; genus Catenibacterium; species Catenibacterium faecis. The sequence continues at coordinate 19,945 of NZ_JACRWG010000029.1, read as the reverse complement.
AATATATGTTTCTTATAAATTGATTTATGCTTATACAATGATTGATCAGTTCCATGATGCATCATTAAAATGGATTGAAGCATTAAAAGAGAAGGATGAAGACTTAGAAAACATCCAGGTTATCTTATCTCAATATGAAAAACCAATTGATTTTATGTATAAAGTTTTTCACAAAATACACTCATTTGTGAAATAAATCATTTAAAGTTTGCGATTTACATAAATATATATGGAAAATGTTGTTTTTATATAAAAATATGAAAAATATCATTTTTATTGTTGACAATTAAAATCGTCTGACTATAATAAGACACATACATAAGAAAACTCAATGACAAAGAGAGTAGTTTAACTAGAAATCTAAGCGAGCTGGCGTAGGTGAGAGGTCAGTATGGAAAGTTAGATGAACCGCACTTTTGAGAGGATAATCTGAATACATAGGATTATCGGTATTCCGCCTTAAGGATAAGAGAGGATTTAGGAATAAATCAAGAAGAGTGGTACCGCGTTAATTGACGTCTCTTGCGAAAGCAAGAGACGTTTTTGTTTTCTTAAATTAAAAAAAGGAAGGGCATATTTATGAAAAAATTATTAAGCGTAGTATTAGTTATGTTACTTGCTGTTGGAATGACTGGTTGTGGATCATCATCTAATGGTAAAACTGAATTATTAATTGGAGTATCTCCAGACTATCCACCATATGAATCTTACAACAATAAGAAAGAAATGGTTGGATTCGATATTGATATGACTAAGGAATTAGTTAAGATCATGAACAAGAATGGTGGTAACTATTCTTATAAGTTTAAAGCTTTAAGCTTTGATGCTATTTCATCTTCACTTACTTCTGATCAGGTTGATTTAGGTATTTCTGGTTTCACTTATCATAAAGATTGGAAAAACATTCTTTGGTCTCATGCATATAACACTTCTGAACAGATTGCTTTAGTAAAAGGTGATTCTACTTTCTCAAAAGTATCTGATCTTGAAGGTAAAAAGATTGGTGCTCAGTTAGGTGCGACTGGTGTAGATGCTGCAAAAGATATTAAAGGTGCTCAAGTTACTACTGTAAAAGATGCTAAGATCTTAGTAGAAACTTTAAAATCTGGTGGATTAGATTCAGTTGTTCTTGATGGTGCAGTTGCAGAAAACTATGCTAAAAATGCTGGCTTAAAGATGATTGATGAACCATTAATTAAAGAAGAAAACATGATCATCACTAAAAAGGGTAACGACAAGTTAATGAAAGACGTCAACAAAGCAGTTGATGAATTTGTTAAATCTGATAAATACAACGAATTAAAAACTAAATGGGGTTGCTAATTTATTAATCACATAAGTGCAGATATGTTCTGTCTGCACTTAATTTTTTATTGTTAAGGAGTCAATGCGAATGAAAACAATTATGGATATTCTTACGCCGTCTAATATTCAATTCATGATTTTCACTGGTGCAAAGTACTCTCTATTACTTGCAATAGGGGCTTTATTCTTCGGTGTTATTCTTGGAATTATTGGTGCGGCTTTAAAACTTTCAAAACATTTTGTATTAAGAGCAATTGGAAATATTTATGTAGAAATCTTCCGTGGCACACCGATGCTATTACAGATCATGTTCTTATACTTGGCAGTACCTACTGTTGTTCAGTCTATTACAGGACAAAGATTCCAGGCTGATCCATATGTATGTGGCTTAATTGCTATGAGCTTAAATAGTGGTGCTTATCAGGTAGAATTAATTAGATCTGGTATTTTAGGTGTTGATAAAGGTCAATGGGAAGCATGCGAAACAATTGGTTTAAACTATGTTCAGACTATGCGTTATGTTATTCTACCACAGGCATTTAAACGTATTATTCCACCTCTAATTAGTGAATTTATTACATTAATTAAAGATTCATCACTTATTTTCACAATTGGTGCAGTAGAACTACTTGCCACTGCAAGTGTTATTGGTGCCAATACATTTAACTATCTTGTACCTTTAACTGCAACAGGTGCTATTTATTTAGTAATGACACTTTGTATTTCAGCTATTGCAAGATATGTAGAAGGGAGATTAGCTGTCAGTGACTAACGATATTATGATCCAGGTGGATCACATTACAAAAAAATTTGGTAAATTAAAGGCTGTAGATGATGTATCTCTTACTTTAAAGAAGGGTGAAATTGTCTGCTTAATTGGACCTTCAGGTAGTGGTAAAAGTACAGTACTTAGATGTATTGATCACTTAGAAAAGCCTGAAGCAGGTTCTATTTATATTGATGGTGCACTTTTAAAGGAAGGTACACCTGAATATAACAAGTTAAGAAGTAAAATGGGATTTGTATTCCAGCACTTTAACTTATTCCCAAATATGACTGTATTAGAAAACTTAACACTTGCACCTCTTAAGGTCATGGGTATGACAGAAGAAGAAGCCAATGCTGTAGCTATCAAGTACTTACAGAAAGTAGGTCTTGAAGATAAGAAGGATACTTATCCTAATAAGTTATCTGGTGGTCAAAAACAGAGAGTCGCAATTGCAAGATCTCTTTGTTTAAATCCAGAAGTTATGCTATTTGATGAACCTACAAGTGCATTAGACCCAGAAATGGTTATTGAAGTATTAGAAGTAATGCAGGATCTTGCAAAACAGGGTATGACAATGATGGTTGTAACTCATGAAATGGGATTTGCTAGAACTGTTGCAGATCGTGTGATTTTCTTAGAAAACGGAAAGATTGTAGAAGAAAATGATTCAGAAACTTTCTTCTCTCATCCAGAAAGTGATAGAGCGAAAGATTTCTTATCTAAAGTTATGCATTAGTTATTAAAAGGAGAAAGAAGACGTGTATTTAAAGGAATTTGATGTAGAAACATGGATGACGAACCATGAACAAAATTGTCAATACAATTTAGCTGATACATGTGTATCTGATATGTCTATTCATGAATTAGAGTCATTGATTCATAAAGATCTTATGAGTGATCTTATGCATATGCGTATGGATTATGGACCGATTACAGGCTCTGATTGTTTAAAAGATGCTATTCTTTCTTTATATAAGACAGGTACAAGAGATAATATTGCCGTAGCTCATGGGGCAATAAATGCTAATGAACATGTGATGGATACTTTATTGAATAAAGGAGACCATATCATTGCATTAACACCTTCCTATGAACAGTTCTATTCTTATCCGGCATCAATTGGATGCGAGTATGATCTAGTAGAACTTAATGAAGACAATAACTGGGAACCTGTCATAGATGATTTTAAGAAGTTTATTGAGCCTGAAACAAAGATGTTTATATTAAATAGTCCTAATAATCCGACTGGTACTGTTATTAAACAATCTTTAATGGAAGAATTGATTGAACTTGCTAGAAGTCATTCTATTTATATTCTTGTCGATGAAATCTATCGTGGTATGAATAATACTTTATGTGATAGTATTTCTGATATGTATGAATTAGGTATTGCGACAGCCTCTTTATCTAAAGTCTATTCCTTTGCAGGACTTAGACTGGGATGGATCAAGGGACCTAAACAACTTATTGATGAAATCAATTTTAGAAGAGATTATACAATTATCTCTACTGGTCCATGGAATGATTATTTGGCTACAGTTGTATTACAACATAAAGATCTAATACTTGATAGAAGTAGACATATCATTCTTGAAAATAAGAAAATACTAAAAGAATGGCTTGAAAAAGAAGACTTAGTCGAATGTGTGATACCAGAAGATGGTACTGTATGTTTCTTACATTATTTATTTGATATGCCCTCAAAAGAATTATGTGAGAAATTACAGAATGACACTGGTGTATTCTTTGTGCCAGGTATGGCATTTAATAAGGAATACCATTTACGCTTTGGTTTTACTTCAGATTCAAAAGTAATCAAAGAAGGCTTAGAAACATTCTCTTCCTGGATTCATTCGCATATTACAGAAGCAGAATAAACTGCTTCTTTTTTTATTACATGCAAATCATTTGCATATTCGTTGACATAGGAATAAGAATCATTATAATACAATATGCAAATCATTTGCATAGGAGGTATTCTATGAAACAATATCGTACAAAATACAAAGAGTGTATTATTGAATATATGAAGAAAAATGAAGATCATCGCTTATGTGCTAAAGATATTTATCAGGCATTGGTTGAGCAGGGGTTAAATGTGAATCTAGTCACAGTTTATCGTAATCTAGATAAACTATCACAGCAGGGACTCATACAAAAACATACACTTTCAGAAGAAGATAGTGTGTATTACCAATATGCAAGAGAAGAAAAGTGCAATCACCATCTTCACTTATTATGCAAGAGATGTGGTAAGATTGCGCATTTAGAATGTGATTTCATGGATATTATTCGTACACATTTATTAGAGGACCATGGCTTTGAAATTGATTGTAAGGATTCTACAATTGTGGGCTTATGTAAAGAGTGCAGGGAGGCTATCCATGCTTAAAAAGATTAGTTTGTTTATTCTCTCTTTATTATTAATGACAGGTTGTACAACAGAAACTAGAAAGAAATCATTTAATATTGTTGTTACTAACTTTCCTTGTTATGATTTTGTTCGTGCAATTACTAAAAATGATCAAGATATATCTATAAAGATGCTTATAAAACCTGGTATGGATTCTCATTCTTATGAACCCTCACCACAAGATATGGTTGCGATTAAAGAGAGCGATTTATTCTTTTATGTAGGTGGAGAATCAGATGAATGGGTGGATAGCTTGCTAGCTGATATGGACTCTAAAAGAATAGTTAAAATGTTGGATCTTGTATCTCATCTTCAGCATGAAGAACACGTTGAAGGGATGGAAGAAGAAAAACATGAAGAACATGATGAACATGAAGAAGAATATGATGAACATGTCTGGACAAGTCCTAAAAATGCAATGGAAATTGTTTCTGGCTTAAATAAGAAAATGTGTGCACTTGATCAAAAACATGCATCAAAGTTTAATGATAATACAGAAAACTATATTAAACAGATTGCATCTGTTGATTCTAGTTTTAAACAAATAGTCAAGCAGGCAAAAAGAAAAGATATAGTTGTAGGAGATCGTTTCCCTTTGCTTTATTTTGCGAAAGAATATGGTCTTACATATAGTGCTGCATTTCCAGGATGTTCTGAACAGACTGAACCAAGTGCATCTACTATTTCTTATTTAATTGATAAGGTCAAGAAGGATCACAATCCTGTTATCTTTAAGATTGAATTATCCAATGGACAGATTGCTCGTACTATTTCTGAAGAAACAGGTGTAAAAGTACGTACTATTCAAAGTATGCATAATGTGAGTGCAGAGGATTTTAATAATGGTGAAACATATGTTTCAATCATGCGTAAAAACGCAAAGGCAGTAAAGGAGGCACTTCAATGAAAACACTTATAAAGGTTGATCATTTACGTTTAGGTTATGATCATCAAGAAGTAATCAATGATCTCTCTTTTGATATAAATCAAGGTGATTTTATTACTGTACTAGGACAAAATGGTGCAGGTAAAAGTACCCTGATCAAGGGATTATTAGGACTTATTAAGCCAATGAAAGGGCAGATTACATATTATTTGAATGAAAGAGAAATAGGTTATATGCCTCAAGAAACAAAGGTGGATCGTCATTTTCCTGCTTCAGTATATGAAATAGTCTTATCAGGCGCATTAAATAGAGTAGGGTATCGTCCTTTCTTTAATTCAAAAGAAAAGAAACTTGCAGTAGAATGTTTAAAAACACTTCATATAGAAAACCTTAAAAACAATTCTTTTGGGGAACTATCTGGAGGGCAAAGACAGAAGGTCTTACTTGCAAGAGCACTATGTGCAACAAGAGAATGTTTAGTACTTGATGAACCTTCTAATAACTTAGACTATGATTCTAAAGAAGAATTCTATACTGTTTTAAAAGAACTTCATCAAAAAGGTTTAACAATTATCATGATTACTCATGATTTAGCGTCTCATGAAGTGATTGGTAATAAGATTCTTCATTTAGATAAAAATAACTATAGAATGGAGGAAGTTAAATAATGAATACATTACTCCATATGTTTAACTATACATTTATTATTCGTGCTTTTATTGTTGGCTTACTTATTTCATTATGTGCTGCAATGTTAGGCGTAAATCTTGTCTTAAGAAAGAATGCGATGATCAGTGATGGTTTATCCCATGTCTCTTTTGGAAGTTTTGCGATTGCGACAGTATTAGGAGTGGCACCACTTTATTTAGCTGTACCAGTAGCAGTGATTGCGGCTGTAATGATACTAAAACTTAACAACAATCATCATATTCATGGTGATGGTGCTATTGCGGTTTTATCATCTAGTTCACTTGCGATTGGTATTATGGCTATATCACTTACAAAAGGTGTGAATACAGATATCAATAACTACTTATTTGGTAGTATCCTTTCGCTTAATAATCAAGATATGATTATAAGTATTGTTTTATCCCTTATTGTACTTATTCTTTATATTTTCTCTTATCATAAGATGTTTGCATTGACGTTTGATGAAGATTTTGCGAAAAGTACTGGTATTAACGTAGAATTCTACAACATCATTATCGCAATACTTTGTTCACTTACAATAGTATTAGGTATGCGTATGATGGGGGCACTTCTTATTTCAAGTTTAACAATTTTCCCATGTCTTACATCCATGTATTTCTGCAAGGATTTCAAGCATGTAGTAATTTCTTCTACCATCCTTTCTTCTATTTGTTTTATTGTAGGATTATCTATTTCATACCTCTATGCAGCCCCAACTGGAGCGTCTATTGTAATTGTGAATTTAGTTGTATTATGCATTACACAGCTTATTCATTATGTCACTACAAAATCATAATTAAGTCTTTTCATCGCCTCACAATTCTTATATAATGAGTATTCGTGGGAGCGTAAGAATATGGATATAGATTTATCAAAACCGCTTCCTGATGAAGTTGTATTTATCCTTCAAGCAAAAGCCTATGAGTTTCAGAAGGATGGCGTAGAAAAGATTGTTGCAGCAGAAATTGAAGATTATCTCAGAAATGTAGTATGGAGAAATAAAATCACTATTACTTTTTGTGATATGATTGATGATATTATGTCTTTGCAGTTCTCTACAATTTTTGAATATCTACAAGCTAAAGTCATTAAGGAAGCAGAAACTAAAAACTTAGCAGACTTTCAGAGTCTGATCATGAAATAACTTATTATTTCTATTAAAAGTGGCCTAAAAGCCACTTTTTGATTAGAACACTTATTTTGACTTTTATCTCTATATTGTTTAAGATGAATAGGTAGTAATTTTTTAAGAGGTTAATTATGAAATATAAAACGATAAAACTAAGTCATACTAATGAAATTATACAGACTTATGGTGTTAATTCTTTGATGGCTAAAGTAATAGAAAGTAAAAAAATAGATCAAAAACAATTTAAATCCTTTATGGATCCTCATCTTATTTATCATGATTTTTCTTTATTTGAAGAAGCAGATGAAACATTAGAACGTATTGAAGAAGCAATCGCAAATAAAGAAAAAATCTGTATTTATGGAGATTATGACTGTGATGGTATTCTAGCAACCACTATTCTTGTACAAGCTTTTCATGAAAGAGGAGTAGAAGTTGGATATCATATTCCTAATCGCTTTACTGATGGTTATGGGCTTAATACAACAAGAGTAGAACAGATGGCAGAGAAGGGCTACTCTCTCATTATTACTGTAGATAATGGAATCAAAGCGTTTGATGCAGTAGAAAAAGCAGGGGAATTAGGTATTGATGTCATCATCACTGATCATCATGCCTTTGATGGTGAAGTTCCTGTCGCTTATTCAATTATTCATACTAAAATGTCTCCTAAATATCCATTTAAAGAGATATGTGGTGGTTTTATTGCCTATAAGCTTGCAGCAGCTCTTTTAAAGCATCATGACCCTTATTTATTCACTCTAGCTTCTATTACAACTATATCTGACATGATGCCATTACTAGATGAAAATAGAAGTCTAGTAAGACGTGGTTTACAGTTTATGAAGCAATATAAATACCCCTCTTTAGAACTATTAAAAGGGAGTAGAGACTATGATGCCACAACTATAGGTTTCACAATAGCTCCCCGTATTAATGCTTTTGGACGCTTACCAGAACTAGTGAATCCTGTTTATCTAGTTAAATATTTCTTAAAAGAAGCAGACCCGGCCTACCAAGAAAAGATTTCTAATTATGCATCTAAAATCAACTCTAAAAGACAATCACTAACCACTTCTTTATATAAAGAAGCAGTGACTGATACATCTTCACCTTGTTTATTTTATGGTTCTGAGAATATGCATGAAGGATTAGTAGGTCTAGTGGCAGGTAAATATACAAGAGAATATGAACAACCAGCCTTTGTCATGCACTATAATCCTAAAGAAGAAATATATAAAGGAAGTGCAAGAGGAATTGATGGCTTTAATATTTATAATTTCTTTACTCATCATGAAGATCTATTTGTGCAATATGGAGGTCATGCAAAAGCAGGAGGTTTTACTATTACTAAGTCTAACTATCCTTTAGTTTATGATGCCCTTATGAATGATATAAAAGGATGTCATTTTGAAGCCAGTGAATCAGTTATTCCTATTACACTCACTGATACAACAATTCCTAATGTTGAGTCACTTGATTTACTTGCCCCTTTTGGCGAAGAAAACAAAGCACCATTATTTATTTTAGAAGATGTATCATGTCATCAAGTAGACCGTTTATCTGAAGGTAAACATTTAAAGTTTCATTTAGGAGATAATCAGGTCTCTGCCCTTGCTTTTAATAAAGGACAATTATATGATGAACTTGTTCATAAAGATTCTATGACTCTAGTTGGTACTTTATCTATCAATGTCTTTAGAGGTAATAAATCTATTAACTTTATTGTTGAGGATATCTTATAATTTAGTTAATCTGTAAGGATTTATTTTTAAGATTTTATGTTATTCATTGTTTTGTGATGATATAATAATAATATTGTATAGGAGGATTCGTTATGGATTTTAAACAGCATATTGCATCTATTCCAGGATTTCCAAAAGAAGGAATTATCTTTAGAGATGTGACACCTTTATTAGAAGATAAGGATGCATTCAAAGCTTGTATTGATGATTTAGCAGCACATGCAAAGGATTTAGGAGTTGACGTAGTTGTAGGTCCTGAATCAAGAGGATTTATCTTTGGATGTCCTGTCGCTTTAGAATTAGAATGTGGCTTTGTACCAATCAGAAAGCCAGGTAAGTTACCTAGAGAAACTGTCAGCAAGAAGTATGATTTAGAATATGGGTCAAATGAAATCTTCATGCATAAAGACAGTATTAAGCCAGGTATGAAAGTATTAATCGTTGATGATTTACTTGCAACTGGTGGTACCGTAGAAGCTGTTGCTGCACTTATTGAAGAAATGGGTGGAGAAGTTGTAGGTATGGAATTCGTGATTGAATTAGAAGAATTAAAAGCTACTGAAAAACTAAGTAAATACAACATCTATTCACAGGTTAAATACTAATAGAAACTCCTTTGGGAGTTTTTTTATTTTGTTTGTATTATTCATAAACGAATAGTAAATATCAGAATAAATGAAGTGATATTTGTATTATTCCTTTCTTAGTCTCTTCATGTTAGTAGTGAATTATGTTATAATTGAGATGATACATGAGGGGGTGTTATTATGAAATATAAAGGCGCAGGGGACCCAATGAGTTACGACGACGTCCTTGCTCTTGTAAAAACATATATCACAAAAGAAGAAAGTTTAGCCCTGATTCAAAAGGCTTATGACTTTATCATGGTGAAGCATAAGGAACAGAAAAGAAGAAGTGGTGAACCTTATACAATTCATTTGATCTGGGTTGCTTATATTCTTGCAACACTTCAGACTGGACCAATTACTATTGCAGCAGGACTTCTTCATGATGTTATGGAAGATTGTGATGTGCCTCGAGAAGAAATGGTTGAGAGATTTGGTGAAGAAGTCACTACTCTAGTAGAGGGTGTTACTAAGATCACTAAGATGCCTTATATGGAAGAAAGTGATTTCCATGCTGAAAATCATCGTAAGATCTATATTGCGATGGCTAAGGATATTCGTGTTATCTTGATTAAATTAGCTGATAGACTCCATAATATGCGTACGCTTCAATATATGAGCCCTGAAAAGCAGCAACGTATTTCTAGAGAAACATTAGAAGTCTATGCGCCAATTGCTCATCGTTTAGGTATTAATGATATTAGAGTAGAACTAGAAGATTTATGCTTATTATATCTTGATCCTAAAGCTTATAAAGAAATTGCGGCACTTCTTGATAAGAAGAAGAGTGAAAGAAAAGATTCTGTTGATGCAATGATTAAGTCAGTTGAAAAGAACTTAGAAGGAACTGGCATTAGTTATCGTATTAAGGGTCGTGCTAAGCATATTTATTCTATTTATAAAAAGATGGTTTATAAGCATAAGCGTTTTGATGAAATCTATGATTTGAATGCTTTACGTGTTATTGTACAAACTAAGAATGAATGTTATGAAGTATTAGGTATTATGCATGAGAAATATCGTGCAATTCCTGGCCGTTTTAAGGATTATATTGCGATGCCTAAACCTAATATGTATCAGTCACTACATACATCTGTGATTGGCGAAAAAGGCTATGTATTTGAAATTCAGATCCGTACTGAAGAGATGGATGAACTCGCTGAAAGAGGGGTTGCATCTCATTGGCGTTATAAAGAAGGTAAGAAATATAATGCAAAGCAGGAACAGAAGGAAATTGGAGAAAAGCTTCAGTGGATGAGTGAGTTCATTACTGTAAGTGATGAAATGAAAGATAATGAAGCTAAAGAATTTTATAATACTTTGCAACGTGATATCTTTGAAGCCAATGTTTATGCTTTAACACCTGCAGGTCGTATTGTAGAGTTACCAAATGGGTCTACACCTATTGACTTTGCATATCGTGTTCATACTGAAGTAGGACATCATGCGGTCGGTGCACTAGTGAATGGTGTCATGGTTCCATTTGATACTAAATTAAAAACAGGTGATATTGTTGAAATCAAGACTAATAAGAATTCTGGTCCAAGTGAAGGCTGGTTGAAGTTTGTAAGAACAGCTGGAGCTCGTAATAAGATTCGTCAATATATCACAAAACATGAAGAAGAAAATAAGAAACAGATTATTGAAGAAGGAAGAAGACTTCTTAGAGATGAAATCAGAGCAAGACAGCTTGATGAAAAGACTTATATGAGTCCTGATACTTATAGAACTTATCTTGGCTCATTTGGCGCCAATACATTTGATGATGTACTCTTTGCATTAGGTAAGAAGCATGCGACTGCTTCTACACTTCTTGATAAAGTGGCCCCACAAAAGAGAGGATTCTTTGATAACTTGTCTCAAATCCTTCGCCACAACAACAATATTCAGGAATTAAATAAGAAACATGAGAAGAGTATTGGTGTGGCAGTTACTGGTGTAGATGGGCTAAAGATGCAATTATCTAAATGCTGTAATCCTATTCCTGGTGACAAGATTGTTGGTTTTGTATCTAAAGGACAGGGTATCAAGATTCATCGTGCGGATTGTCCAAATGTCAAGAGTGTTGTTAAAGGACGTTTGATCGATGTTTATTGGGATTATCCTAATATTGAACAGAAGCGCTTTAATGTGGATCTAGAAGTTGTTGGACTAGACCGTCCTAATTTATTAAGTGATATAGTAACATGTTTAAGTCAGGTAAAGGTCAATATTCTTAAGATTAATGCGAATATCATGGATTTAGATGCTCATATTCGTTTAACATTATCTGTAGAGAATGCAGAAATCTTACAGAATACAATTGATAATATGAATAAAGTACAGGGTGTTGCAGAAATTCGCCGTGTAATTCATTAGTGACTTGAATTAAATATACTTTTGATTTATAATCACCTTATATTCAGTGAAGAAGATTAAGTAATGGACATTGATAGAGAGGTCATGGCTGGTGGAAATGACTAATGAGAAGTTATGGGACACTTTGGAGAATGCTTTAAAAAAGCACGTTGGTAACGTTATAACTAAGTAAAGTGCATGATTTATTCATGAACTAAGGTGGTACCGCGTATTAACGTCCTTAGATTAAGGACGTTTTTTTATTTTTATAAAGGAGGAACTATGAAATACAATAGACCAAGAGGGACAGTAGATATTACCCCTGAAAATTCAGAAAAATGGATTGAAATGGAACAGCTATTAAGAACTGTTGCCGCAAATTACAACGTTAAAGAAATGCGTACACCAATCTTTGAACACACAGAATTATTTAGCCGTGCAGTTGGTGATACAACAGATGTAGTGACTAAAGAAATGTATACATTTAAAGATAAGGGAGATCGTTCTCTTACTTTAAGACCAGAAGGAACTGCAGGTATTGCAAGAGCATATGTAGAAAATAAGATGTATGCTTTACCTGAAAAATTACAGAAGGTTTACTATATGGGACCAATGTTCAGATATGAACGTCCACAAAATGGTAGACAGAGACAGTTCCACCAGTTCGGTGTAGAAATGTTAGGTGTTGAATCACCATACGTAGATGTTGAATGTATGTTGATGGCAGTGACTATCGTTGAAGCATTAGGTATTAAGAATATCAAATTACATATTAACTCATTAGGTGATGATGAATCAAGAACTGCATATAGAGAAGCTTTAAAGAATCATTTCAGACCAGTGCTTAATGATTTATGTGAAGACTGTCAGGCACGTTTTGAAAAGAACCCATTAAGAATTCTAGACTGTAAAGTCGATGCGAAGAATCCAGTTATGGCTTCTGCTCCTCGTACAATTGATTATTTAAGTGAAAAAGCGAAAGCACATTTCGATAAAGTCTGCAACTTATTAGATGATTTAGAAATCGAATATGTTGTAGATACGAATTTAGTAAGAGGATTAGATTACTATTCTCATACAGTATTTGAAATCATCAGTGATGATCCAAAGTTAGGAGCTGGTTCTACTGTTGGTGGTGGAGGACGCTACAATGGCCTTGTTGAAGAACTTGGAGGTCCTGCAACTCCTGGTGTAGGCTTTGCATTTGGTATGGAAAGATTGATGCTTGCATTAGATGACGAAGAAGATGAAGAAAATGGTATTGATGTTTATGTTATGCCTCTAGGTGATGAAGCAAGAGATTTAGCAATGCAGATCATCACAATGCTTAGAGCAAACGGCTTTACTTGTGATATGGATTATGCAGGTAGAGGCTTAAAAGGACAGTTCAAGTCTAGTGACCGTTTTGGTGCACATCTTTCTATTATTATTGGTGAAGATGAAGTAAAGGGTGAATATGTTAATATTCGCTGCAATCATTCTAAAGAACAGAGTGAAGTTAAATTAGAAGATATTTTAAGTTATATTGAAAATCATTATGAAGGAGATCATGAACATGAATAGAACTCACAACAATGGAGAACTAAGAATCACTGATGTCAATAAAAAAGTAGAACTTATTGGCTGGGTAGCTAAAAAGAGAAACTTAGGTGCTTTAGTCTTTGTAGACTTAAGAGACCGTCATGGTATTACACAGGTAATCTTTGATGAATCATTCAATGAACAGTTAAAGGATGTTAAGAACGAATATATTCTTGACATCAAAGGGACTGTCGTAGAAAGAAGTTCTAAGAACCCAGATATGCCAACTGGTGATATTGAAATCCAGGCTGAAGAAGTAAAGATTGTCAATAAGGCAGCGACTACTCCTATGATTATTACGGACGAAACTGATGCCTTAGAAGAAACAAGAATGAAATATCGTTATCTTGATTTAAGACGTCCAGCTCTTCAAAAGAACATCATGAGACGTGCTAAGATTGTCAGAGCCATTCATGAATACTTAGATAGTGAAGAATTTGTAGAAATCGAAACACCATATTTAAATAAATCTACACCAGAAGGTGCAAGAGACTTCCTAGTACCTTCACGTGTACATAATGGCTCATTTTATGCATTACCACAGTCTCCACAGTTATTTAAGCAGTTATTAATGGTAGCTGGTTTTGAACGTTATTATCAGATTGCTAGATGTTTCCGTGATGAAGACTTACGTGCTGACCGTCAGCCAGAATTCACTCAGGTGGACGTAGAAATGAGTTTCATGAATACTGATCAGGTTATTGGTATTGGTGAAGGCTTAATCAAGAAGGTTATGAAAGATGTTATGGACATCGATGTTCAGTTACCATTCCCAAGAATGACATGGCATGATGCAATGGAAACTTATGGTATCGATAAGCCTGATACACGTTTTGATTTAAAGCTTGTTAACTTAAATGAAACAGTGAAGGATGTTGACTTTACGGTATTCAAGAGTGCGCTTGTTGCAGGAGGACATGTAAAAGGTATTAATGTCAAGGGTGAAGCAGATAACTATTCACGTAAGAAGATTGATGCTTTAACTGAACTTGCTAAGAAATATAAGGCTAAAGGTCTTGCTTGGTTAAAAGTGACTGATAAGGGTGTATCTGGACCTATTGCTAAGTTCTTTACTGAAGAACAGATGAGCGCTTTATTAGAAAAGATGAATGCTGAGGTAGGAGACTTATTACTATTTGTGAGTGATACTCATTACATGGTTGTATGTGATGCTCTTGCAGCAATCAGAAATCATTTAGGTAAAGAATTAAAATTATATGATCCTCGTCAGTTCAACTTCTTATGGGTTGTTGATTTCCCAATGTTTGAATATTCTGAAGAAGATGGAAGATACTATGCAATGCATCATCCATTCACTCGTCCAAAGGATTCTGATCTAGATAAGATTGATACAGATCCAGCAAACTGCTTAGCAGATGCTTATGATATCGTCTTAAACGGTTTCGAACTAGGTGGTGGATCTCAGAGAATCTATGAAGAAGAATTACAGGATCGTGCCTTCAAGGCTTTAGGATTCACACAGGAAAGAATTGATGCACAGTTTGGCTGGTTTGTGGACGCATTTAGATACGGTGCACCACCACATGCTGGATTCGCATTAGGATTAGACCGTTTCGCAATGTTATTATGCGGATGTGATTCTTTAAGAGACGTTATTGCCTTCCCTAAGAATACAAGTGCAACTTGTCCAATGTCAAAAGCACCTACACCAGTAGACAATGATCAGTTAAAGGACTTAGGAATTGAGGTTACTGAATATGAATCAGAAGAGAATAAATAAAGTATTAGAAAAAATGGAAGAAAGAGGCATTGACTATCTATTAGTCACTGATCCTGTTTCTATCGATTATTTATTAGATTATGTCAATCATCCAGGTGAAAGAATGTATGTTATGGTTCTTTCTTCTAAAGGAAATCATCAGTTATTCTTCAATAACTTATTCTATGTGGGAGAAGAATTAGGTATGCCTATTACTTGGTTTGATGATACAGATAATGGTCCAGCATTACTTGCAGATTATTTAAAGGATGCAAAAGTGATTGGTGTAGATAAGAATATGCCAGCACGTTTCTTAATTCCTGTACAGGATCGCGTCAACGCTAAATATGTTTTAGGATCACTATGCGTAGATGAAGTAAGAATGCAGAAGGATGATAAAGAAAAAGCACTCATGTTTAAAGCAAGTGAAATGAATGATACAGCAATGGCTGAAGTAAAAAGATTACTTGCAACAGATAAGACTGAAATTGAAATGGATGAAGCATTACTTGCTTACTACAAGTCATTAGGTGCATCAGGTCATTCATTTAGTCCAATCATGGGTTATGGTGCCAATGGTGCTAATCCCCATCATTCATGCGATGATAGCCGTTTAAAGCCAGGAGATTCTATTATCGTTGATATGGGATGTATCTATAAAGGATATTGTTCTGATATGACAAGAACATTCTTCTATAAAGAAGTATCCCAAAAGCAGAAAGAAGTATACAATCTTGTATTAAAGGCAAATGAAGCAGCTGAAGCTGCTATCAAGCCAGGTATGAAATTATCTGAAATTGATGCAGTCGCAAGAAATATCATTACTGAAGCAGGTTATGGTAAAGAATTCAATCATCGTTTAGGTCATTTCATTGGTAAAGATGTACATGAATTTGGTGATGTATCTTCTGTCAGTGATATTATCGCAAAGCCTGGTATGATCTTCTCAATTGAACCTGGTGTTTATTTACAAGGTGATTTTGGAGTTCGTATTGAAGACTTAGTTATGGTCACTGAAGATGGCTGTAAGGTATTAAATAGTTATCCAAAGGAATTAACTGTAATTGAATAATTAATGTAGAAAGGATAGTTAGGATGTAGGTTCTAGCTATCCAATTTTTTTTATGCTATTGTATTAAGTAAAGGAGTTGACTATGGAAATAAGAAAAGCAGATAGGGCTCATATAGATAAAATAATGAGTCTTTATAAAGAAGCAAAGATATTCATGGATAATCATGGCAATAAAGATCAGTGGCCTGTAGGTTATCCTTCAAAAGAAATGATTACTAAAGATATAGATAAGATGTATTTATGCATGTATGAAAATCAAATTGCGGCTGTTTTCTATTATGCGATAGAAGAAGATCAAGATTATAAGGAAATAGAGGGACAATGGCTCAATGATGCACCTTATGGTGTGGTACATCGTGTTGTTTCTGCACATATTGTGAAAGGGGCCTGCAAGTTTATCTTGAACTGGGCTTATAGTCAGATTCCTAATTTAAAGATGGATACAGGAATTAAAAATATTCCTATGCAGAATTTATTAGAATCTTGTGGATTTAAACAGTGTGGAAAAATAGTCAATACGCAAGGTATAACATGTCTTGCATATCAAAAAGGAGATACAAATGAAATATAAATGTTTAATACTAGATCATGATGATACGATTGTAGATAGCACACGTACAGTGAACTTTCCTGCATTCTTAGACTCATTAAGTAAATTGCGCCCTGGTGTTACTATGACTTGTGAAGATTATTTTAAGTATAATTATAAGCCAGGTTTCACTGCATTATGTTTTGATATACTAAAGTTCACTGAAGAAGAAATGCATATACAGGAAAATAACTGGCAGTCTTATATTCGTGATCATGCCCCTGTCTGTTTTGATGGCATTCATGATTTATTATGGCGTTATGTGAATGAAGGTGGCACTATCTGTGTTATTTCTCATTCAATGAAGCATACAATCATTCGTGATTATAAGAATAATGATTTACCAGAGCCTTCTATTATATACGGATGGGAATTACCTCCTGAAAAGCGTAAACCATCTATTTGGCCTGTTGAAAGCATTATTGAAGAACTTCATTTAAACAAAGAAGATGTCTTACTTGTAGATGACTTATTACCAGGCATACAGATGGCACGAGATGCGCATATTGATGCATGTGGAGCTGGATGGGCTCATGATATCAAGGAAATCAAAGAAGATATCAAGAACAAATGTACTTATTATGTCGAATCTGTTAAAGAGTTAGAAGACTTATTGTTTGAAGGAGAGTAAAGATGGAATTAGAAGCATTTTTATTAGTAAAAGAACCATTCAATGAAACTAGTAATTATATTAATCAACCATTAGATGACAAAGTACGTCTTAATGCAGCTTTAAGTAACTTTATGTGGGAAGAAGCAGATGCATGTACTAAAAATCATACTGGAATGATTCATATCCATAAGACAATTGAAACCATTCAGACAGACTGTCCTTTATTTGTAGAAGAAGTATGTTCAAACATTGATGAGAATGTTGTAGGAGTTTATATGAATGATGTTATCTACGAACCATCTTTTTATCAAACAATGGCCAAGATGATTGAACAGGATATGTTTCCTATTTATAACGTCATCTGGTTTGGTTTATATCCATTAGAAAATGGGGTAGGGGCTTATACAGATGGTCTTGAAAAGCTCGGCTATCATGAAATAGAAGTCTCTTCTATTGGTGAACCTAGGGCTGTATTAGACTTCATTAAAGACACTGCACTCTATGTTATTATGAACAATGTGATATTTAAAGATGGTGAAACTATTGGGCTCACTATTGAGCAGGTATTGTCTATTCATTTGGGTGAAAGTGAGATATTTGATATACCAACTTTTAGGATAGACGATCCTATTCTTACCAATTTATGAAAATACTTTCATTTTTAAGTGATATCTATGTAATCATTATTTAATTTGTGTTAATATATTATCGAGGTGACAAAATATATGTATTATTTTATAGGTATTAAAGGTTCAGGAATGGCTTCTCTTGCAAGAATCTTATATGATTTAGGTTATGAAGTTGCAGGAAGTGATATTGATAAGTATATCTTCCTTGAAGATGGCTTAAGAGAAAGACATATTCCTATTTATTCATTTAATAAAGACAATATTAAAGACGGTATGGATGTTATTGTAGGGAATGCATTTGACCGTTCTAATGAAGAAGTGGCTGCTGCAGAAGACAATCCTAATGTAACAATTCATCACTATTATGATTTCCTAGCTAAGCTTATGGATGATCATATTACTATCGGTATTGCAGGTACACATGGTAAGACTTCTACTACAGGTATGGCTTATCATTTATTTAAAGACTATGATAAGACAAATGTATTAATTGGTGATGGTACTGGTTATGCTACTAAGGGTGCTAAGTATTTTATAGCTGAATGCTGCGAATATAAAGATCATTTCTTATGGTATCATCCAGATTATGCTTATATCAACAACATTGAAATGGACCATGTAGACTATTTCAAGTCAATGGAACAGTATGAACAGTCTTTTGAAAAATATGCCAACCAGGCTAAAAAGGCTATTGTCATCTGGGGTGATGATCCTCATCTTCCACATTTGAATTATACAAAGAGAGTTGTAAAATTCGGTGTAAAAGACGGTAATGATGTTCAGGCTAAAAATGTGATTAATAATGAAAAAGGTCTTTCATTTGATGTATATATCTATGGTGATCTTTTTGGACATTTCACTCTACCATTCTATGGTATGCATACACTTTATAACACATTAGGTGTTATTACTTTAGGTTATCTTGAAGGTATGGACTTTGATTATATGCAGAGTCAGTTAAGTACATTTAAGGGAACTAAGAGACGTTATGCAGTGAAAGAAGTAGGCAATAATGTATATGTTGATGACTATGCACATCATCCAACAGCTATTAAATATGTAATTGAAGAAACAAGAACACGTTTCCCTGGCAAGCAGATTGTTGCGGTTTATCAGCCAGATAGATATTCTCGTGGCTTAAGATTTGCGAAGGATTATGCACGAATCATGGATACAGTTGATCATCCATATTTTGTGGATTTCCCTAAAAATGCGCCAAAAGAACCAGGAATCGATATTGATGTCAGTGTTATTACTAAGAACCTACCTCGTTCTAAAGTGGTTACTGAAGATGAAGCAGGTGCAAAAGAATTGGCTCAATATGATAATGCAGTATTCTTATTTATGAGTCCTAAGGATATCTATAAATTAGAAGAATTAGTTATTAAGGAAAAAGAAAAGGCATAGGAGGACATCCCATGGATATCTTAACAATTTGTCTATGTATTCTAGTGCTCGCTGGTGTATTTGCATTAGTGTCTCTAGGAGTATTTCTTATCCATGCACTTACAACATTAAAAGATGTCAGTCATTTGTCTCAGCATTTAGAAACAACTGTTTCTAAAGTAAATGTCACAGTGGATGATATCAACTATAAAATGGATAAGCTCAATGAACCTATCAACGTGGTAAGTGGTATTTTTAATAAGAAGAGATCAAGCGCAGGTATATTAGGAACGGTATTAGGCTTGAAAAATATCTTGAAGAAAAAATAGGAGGTATAAGTGTGAAACAAAAATCAATCAAAACGTATAAAAAAAGACAAACTTAAAAACAAGTTTGAATAATTTAGAAAAAATAGAATAGTTGAATTTTATGGTTTAGTTAATTTAGAAACGTCA
>NZ_JACRWG010000028.1:0-32216 GCF_014306455.1 Catenibacterium faecis | reverse complement strand
ACCACCTCTCTTTGATTATACTATTATATCGAGATGCACACTAGAGTTTTGGGGGATTTGAGTTTGGTTATATATTTGTGTCCGCGCAACAAAGGCGCGGGGAAATGGAGAAAATCATGAAGGAAAGAGAACTCAAAGAGAAATGTTATATGGAAGCGTTGGATGGTTCTATATCTAATGTTAAGGTCGTACTTAATCATATGAAAAAGATTGATTTACAGGAAGGAATACTTGAAGAAGCAGTACTTAATAAAGATCGTATGCGTACAATTCTTCATCTAGAACTTGCATTAGCAGATTATTGTATTCTTTTAAGAAAGATGAAAGAGAATCAGTTTATTAACTATTTACCTCAGATGAGTAAAGATATTAATGCACTTATTCATTGTAATCGCTTTGAGTATCATGAACAGATGATTATCGTTTATTCACAAAGAGGAGAAGAGGATATCGATGTTGAACGCTTGATTTCCTTTGGTGAAGAAATCTTAGAAAGTTATGGTTTAAATGTTTAAATTTTAAATTATGCTTATTGAATTTCAAAGTGGATAATGCTATTATCTTTGAAGTATACGGAGGATGAAAAGTTATGAAAAAAAGACCTATTGTTTTATGTATTATGGATGGTTATGGATTAACTGATAGAGTTGATGGTAACGCAGTAAAACTTGCTAATACACCTAATCTTGATGATTTAATGGCAATGTATCCAACTACAACTATTAAAGCTTGTGGTAACGCTGTTGGTTTACCTGAAGGACAGATGGGTAACTCAGAAGTTGGTCATATGAATATTGGTGCAGGACGTACTGTTTATCAGTCACTTACTTTAATCAATAAAGCAATTACTGAAGGTACTTTCTTCACAAATGAAAAATTTGTAGAAGCAGTAGAAAACGCTAAGAAGAATGATTCTAAGTTACATATCTGGGGATTATTATCTAGCGGAGGAGTTCACTCTTCAAATGAACATATCTTTGCTTTATTAAAGCTTGCTAAAGATGCTGGTTTAACTAAGGTTTATGTACATGCATTCTTAGATGGACGTGACGTAGCACCTGATTCAGCAGTAGACTTCATTGGTGAACTTGCTGAAGAAATGAAGAAAATCGGTGTTGGTGAAATCGCATCTATTTCTGGACGTTATTATGCAATGGACCGTGATAAGAGATTTGACCGTGTTAACTTAGCTTATGAAGCAATTGTTGATCATAAAGGAAACAGCTTTACTGATCCAGTGCAGTACGTAAAAGATTCTTATGCTGAAGAAGTATTTGATGAATTCGTAGTACCTGGTTATAACTCAGCAGTAGACGGTGCTGTAGAAGATAATGATTCAGTTATCTTTGCTAACTTCCGTCCAGACAGAGCAATCCAGCTTGCCACTGTTATGACAAATCCTGATTTCTATGCAGATAAGGGATATACACCAGCAACTAAGAGAAATGGTATCTATTTCGTATGTATGATGAAATATGCTGATTCAGTAAATGGTCATGTAGCATTCGCATTACCAGAATTAATTAACACATTTGGTGATTATGTATCAGCTCAAGGATTAAAGCAGTTAAGAATTGCTGAAACTGAAAAGTATGCCCATGTAACATTCTTCTTTGATGGTGGAGAAGATAAGGAAATCGAAGGTGCTAAGCGTGACTTAATCAACTCACCTAAGGTTGCTACTTATGACTTACAGCCAGAAATGAGTGCTTACCTTGTAAAAGATAAGTTAATTGAAGAATTAGATTCTGGAGAATTCGATGTAGTCATCGTTAACTTCGCTAACTGCGACATGGTTGGTCATACAGGTGTTATTCCTGCAGCTATCAAAGCAGTTGAAGTAGTTGATGATTGTGTTGGTGAAGTATATGAAAAGGTTGCTGAACTTGGTGGTACTATGTTAATCACTGCTGACCATGGTAATGCTGAAAAACTTCTTGATGAAGAAGGTAACCCATTCACAGCACATACTACAAACGATGTACCTTTAATCGTAACAAACTCTCACCTTGAATTAAAAGAAGGCGGAAAACTTGGAGACTTAGCTCCAACTATGTTACAGCTTCTAGGACTTGCTATCCCAGAAGAAATGGATGGTACAAGCCTTATTAAATAATTGAACTATTAAAGCGAGACGTCTTAGTTTCGCTTTTTTTCTATTTATGGTAATATAGTCGAAAAGGAGAAATGAAAATGAAGAAATTACTCATTTTATGCCTTACTTTAATACTTTTAGGATGTAGTACATCTTCAGTTAAAAAAAAGAGTGTAAAAGGTATTAAAGAGATACAATATACAGAATTAAAGAAACTCATGAAAGAAGATGTTTCTTTCATGCTTTATCTAGGTCGTCCTGATTGTGGAGACTGTCAGGCCTTTAAACCTATCCTTGAAGACTATCTTAATAAGCATCCTGATGAAGGTGTTTATTACCTCAATATCAAAGCATATCGTGATGCATCACTCAAAGAAGATGCTACAAAAGAAGAAAAAGAGTTCTATAAGAATCTCTATAAAACATTTGATTTTAATTGGACGCCCACATTAGAAGTCATCTCAAAGGGTTCTGTACAAAGTAAATATCAGTATCTTGATGAAGACTATTATGCGATTAAGGATCGTAGTCAACAAATCAAAAAGAAAAACGAATTCATTAAAGAATTCAAAGTATTTATGAATCATTATTTTAAGGAGTAATAACTATGAAATGTCCACATTGTCATAAAGATATCAGACCCACAGATCACTTCTGTCCACATTGCGGTTATGATTTAAGAAGAAATCCACCTAGAAGTACGACTATTCTAGGTCGCATGATGAAAGGTTATTTAGTCATCATGTTACTTACTATTGCGCTTCCTATGGCTATTGTATTCTATAGTCAGTTCTTTACAGGAAAGTCAATTACATCTAATTTCCAGCAGTCAAAACTTTATGAGTTAGGTGAATTAAAGAAATCAGAAGGAGAAGAAGTCTATCACTTTGATTCTTCTAGCGCATTTAAGAAGAAATTTTCTAATGCTGAAACATTCATCAAACCTGCTCAGTCTTATAAGAAATCATTAGAAAAACAGTATGGTAAGACATTTACTGCTACTTATGATTATTCTGTTTATTCCAATAATGATCTCTATACAACTATTACATGTAAGACATCTTTGAATGATGATACAACTCTTGTGATTAAACGTACTTATAATCGTTCAAAGACTGATTTTATTAAAACAATAATCACAAAAGATAATTGTAAAACATTCAAAGATCTTCTTCAGGAAGACAACAAAGAATTAATCACATCAGTGATTGATCAGCCTACATACAATAAGCTGATGAAAGCTTTCCACAATAAACAAGAAGAATTTGAGACAAATAAAAAATCCTTAGGCCATTATGGCTTAGGTGCTTATATCAATGATAGTAAAGTATCTCTTGTAGTTTACCCGGGAAATAAGTACCAATCACAATTTAAAGCACAAACAGAAGGAAACCATTCTCTTGCTCGTTAACGAGTATTCCTCAGGGAAGTATGCATAATGCATGCTTCCCTTTTTTTGACTCCAATTACAGTCATTGGACTGTTTTATATAGATTCTCTCATGACATATATATGTCTTTTTTATTTAGTGGAAAGGGAAACAAGATGAATATTGTAAGAAGAATAGGTGCTGTTCTATTATCATTACTTATGATATTAGGAATCACTACACAAAGTGTCAGTGCAGCATCCTATAAAATGGAATGGCATGGTAAATCTACTGCATATGGCAGTACTGTAGGTAATTTCACAATTGATGGAAGAAGAGCCTGGTGTATAGAACATAAGAAAACAACCCCATCGAATCAGACAATGTCAGGTGATTTTTATACAAGCACAGAACCTAAATATGCGAATATACGTAAGATTATGTATTATGGATGGTTTGGTTATCAAACATGGGATGGTATGAATGGATTAAATGATGATGAAAAGAATGTCATTATGTCCATGGCGCTTTCTCATGCTTATTCTAATACATCACTTAAAAAAGGTAAGATTGCTGATTTCTATAATTATGCAACTTCTAAACCTGATCCTTTGAATCAGAATAATCTTTTATTTAGTAAGAATGATTTAAGTACTTACTATGATCAAAATGCGAGAGTACAGAAATCAGAATCAGTCAGACTCAATGGTCCTAATGGATATCATATTACTATTAGTACTGGTACAAATAAAGCAAAGGTAGTCAATGAAACAAGAAACCAGTCAGGTGAAACAGTAGATATCTATGGTGGAGATACAATGCATTATGAAGCAGATGCGTCTTATACAGGTCCAGTCTATTCTGGTTATAAGTCAGGAGGTTTCACATTTGCGCCATTAATTATTCATAATGGCAATAATAAATACCAGCATATTAGTACTTGGTATACACTTCCTCCAGAAGTCACTACATTTGCGAATGCACAGTTCCAGGCAGTGATTGGAAGATTAAAGCTTAGAAAGACAGATGTAGGTGGAAAACTATTAGATGGTGCCATTTTCCATGTCACTGGTAATAACTTCGATCAGGATGTGACAGTCACAAATGGTGAAATAGTACTTGATAACTTATTAGTAGGTGAATATACCATTACTGAAAAGAATGCCCCTCATGGATATTTAGTGAATACAGCGACATTTAGTACAACTGTTAATCCAGGAGAAACATCAGAAGTCACTATTACTGATGAAGCCCCTACAGGACAAATTCTTATTAAGAAATCTGATGCAGATGGACTCGTACAAGGTGAAGCGTCATTAGAAGGTGCTGAATATACAGTATATAACTCAGAAAATAAAGAAGTAGGTAAGATCATGACTGATAAGACAGGTCGTGGTCAATTAAATAATCTTGTATTAGGTATCTATACAGTAAAAGAAACAAAAGCACCTGCAGGTTATAACTTAGATCCTCAAACTTATACAGTAGAACTCACTTATAAGGATCAGACAACTTCTATTGTATGGAATCATGTCGAATCTCAAGATAAAGTAAAAGTAGGACAGATTGAAATACTAAAGACTGATACAAACAATCAGCCATTAAAGGGTGGAGAATTTGGTATTTATGCGAATAATGATATGTATATCGGTCATACCCTTTATAAGAAAGGTCAGCTTGTGATGTCTATTAAGACAAATGACAAAGGTATCGCAAAATCTGGTGATTTACCATATGGTTCATATTATGTAAAAGAATTATCTGCACCAGATCAAGAAGATGGTAATAAAGAAAACTTTGTCTTATCTGATGAAACACAATATGTTAAGATCACTGGCGATAAGCTGTTCTCTATGACTTTTGTAGATACGACTGTTACTGCATCTAAGAAAGATATTGCAGGTACAGATGAAATCAAGGGTGCAAAGATGCAGGTCACAGATTTGAATGGAAAGATTATTGATACATGGATTTCTACTAATAAGCCTCATTCAATCAAAGGATTAACTGAAGGACATGACTATATCTTAACTGAAATCACAGCACCTAATGGTTTTGTGAAAGCTGAATCTATCAAGTTTACTGTATCTAAAGAAAAGAAGAATCAAGCAGTTGTAATGAAAGATAAACAGGTTAAGATTTCTAAGACAGATTTAACGGGTGAGAAGGAAGTAGTAGGTGCTCATCTAGAAGTAAGAGATGAATTTAATAAAGTTGTGGATTCATGGACTTCTAGTGAAGAAGCACATTATGTAAGTGGACTTGAAGAAGGAAAGAAATATACACTTATTGAAACAACAGCCCCAGATGGTTATATTAAAGCAGAATCTATCACATTCACTGTATCTAATGAGAAGAAGAATGAAGCATATGTAATGAAGGATGGACAGATCACTGTTTCAAAAACTACAATTACAGGTAAAGAAGAATTAGAAGGCGCACAACTAGAAGTAAGAGATGAATCAAATAATGTAGTGGATTCATGGACTTCTACTCATGTTCCTCATTATGTTAGTGGACTAAAAGAAGGTCAAACTTATACACTTATTGAAACAACAGCGCCAGATGATTATGTCAAAGCAGAATCTATCACATTTACAGTTTCTAACGAAAATCAGGAAGTTGTGATGAAAGATGCTGAAATTACTATCAATAAGATAGATGAAGAAACAGAAGAACCTGTGTTAGATGCCCAGTTCTCTGTATTTGACGAGGAAGGAAATCTCATTGATCAATGGATCACTGATGGTAAAGCCCATGCAGTAAGTCATCTAGAAGCAGGTAAAGAATATATTCTTAAGGAAACAAAGACACCTAGAGGATATCAAACAGTAACAGATACTACATTCACTGTTTCTGGGGAAGAAGATTTATCTTTAGAAATCAAAGAAAAGCCAATATTAGTGAATATCCAGGTGAATAAGGTGGATGCAAAGACAAAACAATTAATCAAAGATAAAGACTTTGAATTCACACTTTACAAAGACCCTGATTGTATTTATAGTATGGTTGCTGCCTCATCAAAAGATGGTAGCGCAACATTTAAAGATTTAAGATATGGTACATACTATATCAAAGAAACAAAAGCACCATTTGGCTACCACTTATCTACAGAAGTCAAGAAGGTTGTCATTGATGAAAATGTGAAGGGTAATACATATACATTTGATTATGAGAATACACCAATAGAAATCATTCAAACAGGTGATCCAACAAATCTATTAATGATAATTGGTTTAGGTTTAGTCTCAATGATTTCTATTATTTTCATTCTTATTAAGAAAGAAAGCTAATATTTAGGACTGGAGAAATCTCTCTCCAGTCTTTTTCTATTAATATGACTTTTTTTTATTGAGACCTTCCTATATAATGTGAAATTAAGGAGGGGAGAACTATGAAAATGGTATTTTGTGATATAGATGGAACTCTTTATCGTGAAAATGAACAGATCTCACCTTTAAACAAAGAAGCCTTAACACGTTTTCGTGATGCAGGCGGTCAAGTTGTTTATTGTACAGGACGTCATATATTAGAAATGAATAAAATCCTTGAGCAGGATGGTTATCCTTTTGATTATCTTGTTTTAAACAATGGTGGGGCAATTCTTGATTCCAATAAAGAAACTCTCTATGAGAAACATATAGAACAACAAATTGGACTTGATATTCTACAATGGGGAGTAGATGCCAATATGTTTGTGCATATGTGTGATGGAAAGAATAGTTATGGTTGTTTTAATCATCAATCTTTTGCACATAGTGATATGGGAAATATACCTATTCCTGACGACTACATGACATTAATGAAGGAAAGTCCTTCATTTCAGATCATTAGCTTAAATCAGGAAGATAATCAGATTGATCAAATTAATATCATTAAGAAAAGAATTGAAGACAAATATGGTGATGATGTAGAATGTCACCCTAATCTTCATTTCCTAGACATTGTTCCTAACAACTGTTCTAAAGGGAGTGGTGTCACTTATCTCAAGGACAAAACAAATGCGATAACCTATACAATAGGTGATTCATGGAATGACCTTTCAATGATTGAAGCAGGAGATCATGGCTGTACATTTAATTATGCACATGATGATATTCAAGAAAAAGCAGATCATATTTATAGTTATGTCTATGAAATGATCGATGATATACTAGGGGGTAAAATATAATGAGCTGGAGAAATAACTTAAGAGATGTAGAACCTTATGTTGCTGGGGAACAGCCTAAGATGTCTAATCTTATCAAACTAAACACAAATGAAAATCCATATGAACCAGGAGAAAAAGTCAAAGAAGCAATTCAATCCTTTGATCCATTTAAACTAAGACTCTATCCTGATGCAGATGCATCAAAGCTTAAACATTTAATTGCAGAGTATCATGGATTAGAAGATGATCAGGTCTTTTTAGGTAACGGAAGTGATGAAGTTCTCGCCTTAACATTCTTAACATGCTTTAATGGACAGAATCCTATTCTTTTCCCAGATATTACTTATTCTTTCTATCCTGTTTATTGTGAATTGTTTAATATTGATTATAAGACAGTGGCACTTGATGATGCATTTAAGATTAAGAAAGAAGATTATTTTAATAAGAATGGTGGAATTATCTTTCCTAATCCAAATGCGCCAACAGGTGAACTTATGTCTGTAGATGATATCGAAGATATTATCAAACATAATTCTGAGAGTGTTGTTGTGATTGATGAAGCCTATATTGATTTTGGTGGAGAAACAGTCATACCACTCTTAAAGAAATATGATAACTTACTTGTGATTCATACATTCTCTAAATTCCGTTCACTTGCAGGTAGTAGACTTGGTGTAGCTTTAGGTAATAAAGAACTTGTATCACATTTATATGATGTCAAGAATTCATTCAACTCATATCCAATTGATGCACTTGCTCAGGTGATTGGTGAAGCTTCTATTAAAGACAGTGAAGTGATTAAAGAACATGCGAAAAAGATTATCGCAACACGTGAACGTACTAAAAAAGCCCTTAAAGAAATGGGCTTTACTATGACTGACAGTTATTCTAATTTCATCTTTATTCATCATGATGATTATGATGCAGAACATATCTTTAAAGAGTTAAGAAAGAAACATATTATTGTAAGATATTTCAATGCGCCACGTATTAATCAATACTTACGTGTCACTATTGGAAATGATGAAGAAATGGATGCATTCTTAGATGCTGTCAAAGAAATTATTCAAGCATCTTAAACACATAAGGAAACAATTAATGATATGATATATACAGATAACGTACTTCTATTTGATCTAGATGGAACAGTACTTAATACCGATGAATTGATTTTCCAATCATTCAGATATACTTTTAAAAAGCTTCTTCCTGATTACACATTATCAGAAGAAGAGCTTCTCTCATTCTTAGGACCACCTCTAAGAGATTCATTTGCTCGATATCTTTCAGGTGATCAGGTGGATGAAGCAGTACAAATCTATCGCGCTTATAATCATGAGAAGCATAATGATTATGTTACTCTATACCCTCATGAAACAGAAGTATTAAAAAAACTTCATGAGAAAGGAATAAGAATGGCTATTGTGACTACAAAATTCAAGGATGCAGCTGTATATGGATTAAAGTGTGCACACTTAGATCAGTATTTTGAAGTAGTCATTGGAAGTGATGAAGTCACACATGGGAAACCTCATCCAGAAGCAGTATTGACTGCAATGAAGAAGATGAATGCGACAAAAGGTTATATGATTGGTGATAATGTGACTGATATTCAAGCAGGCAAGAATGCAGGTATTAAAACTATTGGAGTTACTTGGTCTTTAAAAGGGACTAAGGCACTTCTTGGTGAACATCCAGATTATATGATGGAGTCTTATGATGATTTATATGATTATCTAGAAAGGATGTAGATTATGAAAGATATTATAATTATTGGTGGTGGACCAGCAGGACTCACTGCCGCACTTTATGCAAGTCGTGCAGGCGCTAATGTGACTGTTATTGAATCAGGTGCACCAGGTGGCAAACTAAACCTAACAGCTCACATCGAAAACTATCCAGGAATAAAAGAGATGATGGGTCCTCAGCTTGCATATGATATGTATGAACAGGCACTTAACTTCGGTGCCCAGTTAAAGATGACAGAAGTGAAATCTATTGTAGATGAAGGTGACTATAAGAAGGTTATTACTTCTAAAGAAGAACTAGAAGCTCGCGTAGTGATCATTGCGACAGGAACTAAAGAAAGAAAAATGGGACTACACTTAGAAGATGAAATGACAGGTAAAGGTATTTCTTATTGTGCTGTTTGTGATGGACCATTCTTTAGAGGAAAAGAAGTTGCTGTCATTGGTGGAGGAAATAGTGCGATTGAAGAATCAATCTATCTTGCTGGTATTACAGAAAAGGTTCATATTATTATGAGACGTGATGTCTTCCGTGCAGATGATTATCTAGTGAAGAAAGCACTTAATAATGAAAAAATTGAATTCCATTTCAAGAAGAAGCCACATGCTTTAATTGTAGAAGATGATACATTAAAAGGCTTAGAACTAGAAGATAGTGATACAAAAGAACTAGAAAACCTTTATGTACAGGGTATTTTCCCATTTATTGGTTTAGATCCAGTCACTGATTTTGTGAAGGATTTAGGCATCACAAATGAACAGGGTTATATTGATGTTGATGAACATATGGAAACAAAAATTCCTGGAATATTTGCGATTGGTGATGTCAGAACAAAGACATTAAGACAGGTTGTCACTGCAGCCAATGATGGTGCAATTGCTGGACAATATGCTGCTAAGCTTGTTGAAGAGAACTAGTGATAGTTCTCTTTTTGAATGCTTTATACACTTATCATTGTATGTTATAATGAGTAAGGTTGAGGAGGATATAAGTCTATGAAGAATGTAGAAGTTGTATTAGTTACAGGTATGTCAGGTGCAGGTAAATCTACTGCCATGGCTATATTTGAAAATATGGGATATTATTGTATTGATAACTATCCAGTTGCACTACTTGAACAGTTTGGAGATTATTTATTAGATGAAACTTTAGGTGGTAAGATTGCGATGGGAATCTATCTAGGAGATGCACTTCAGGCAATTCGTGAATTAACGAATATGGATTGGATCAATTTGACTGTTGTATTCTTAGATTGTGAAAATATGGAAATCTTAAAGCGTTATAAGCAGACAAGACGTTCACATCCAATGATGATCATGAATAAAGCCAATACACTTTATGACTCTATTGAATTAGAACGCCAGGAATATGAACAGATTAAGACACAGGCTGATTTAATCATTGATACAACTCTATTAAAGCGTACAGCTTTACAAGATAGACTAGAAGCATCTTTCTATCATGAAACAGGAGAAGTATTCCGTGTTTCTTTTGTATCATTTGGATATAAGTTTGGTATTCCTAAGGATGCTGATTTACTTCTTGATGTAAGATTCCTGCCAAATCCATTCTATATTCCTGAACTTAGAAATAAGACAGGAAATGATAAAGAAGTCTATGACTATGTTATGGAAAAACCTGAAACTCAGGAATTTATTAAAAGGACTTTGTCTTATTATGATTATTTATTGAAAGAATATGAAAAAGAAGGAAAAATGCAATTGATTGTCGGTATTGGCTGTACAGGTGGCCAGCACCGTTCTGTCACATTAACTAATTTCCTTGCAGACCATTATAAGAAATATTATAAAGTATATAAGTGGCATCGTGATGCTGACCACTAGAGGATGTGAAAAGAAATGTTGTCGTTTTCAAGAAAAGTAAAGGAAGAGATCGTATTTAATGAGTTTGATCATGACTGTTCAAAAGCGATTCTTTGTGCGTTATTAAAAACCAATGGAACACTGATGTTAGGACAGGGACTCTCTCTCCTAATCCGTACAGAAAACGCAAAAATAGCGTCAAAGATGCATAAACTTCTTAAAGAACTTTATGCACCTTCAATTGAATTTAAAGTAAAAAAGATGATGAAGCTTAAGAAGAACAATGTTTATCTTCTTAAGGTTTCAAAGGCAAGAGAAATACTAGAAGATCTTCATTTATTAGAAGGTCTAGGATTTACGATGTTACCTTCTGATGAGATTTTATATGATGATCGCACAAGAAGAGCTTATCTTGCAGGTATATTTCTTGCAAGTGGTTCAGTCAATAACCCTGATACATCTAATTATCATTTAGAGATGAGTGTACAGGATGAACCTCTTGCACAATATATTGAAGCTATGTTGAATAGCTATGGCTTAAATGCGCATGTGATCAAGAGACGTAATCGTTATGTTATCTATATGAAATCTGCAGAAAGAATAGGAGACTTCTTACGTGCTATAGGTGCTTCTACTTCTGTTATGGAATTTGAAACAACACGTATTGACCGTTCTATGGCTAATACTGTCAATAGATGGAATAATTGCGATATTGCGAATGAAATGAAAGCTATGACAGCGAGTGCAAAACAGATTGAAGATATTGCCTATGTAATTGATAAAGCAGGCATAGAGATTCTAGATTCTAAGACTGCGGATGTGGCACAGATTCGCTTAGAAAACCCAGAACTTACACTTAATGAACTAGCAGATGTGTATTTTAATAAGACAGGTCAGACAATTTCTAAATCTGGTCTTCACCATCGTTTTAAGAAAATCAAAGAAGAAGCTGCACGTCTTCGTCAGATGGAGGAAGAATAATGACTGTCACAGAAAGATTTGGAATGCGTATTAAGGAATTAAGAATGCAGCAGGGAATCTCTCAAGAAGAACTAGGGTTTAGATGTCATCTTTCTAAGAATTATATTTCTGATGTAGAAAGAGGTACTAGAAATGTGAGTCTTAAAGCCATTGATCAATTTGCGAGAGGCTTAGGTATTACTCTTAAAGACCTTTTTAACTACTAATATGTGAAATTTTAGAAGATGTCTAAGGCATCTTCTATTTTTTGTTTGAAATTGGTATAATTTCTGTGAGTTCATCATTTGTTTACAATAGAAACATATAATGACGACACTTAAAGGAGAAAAAATTTATGGATGCATTAATCTATTTTATAATTATATTTCTAGTTTTATCTGTATTCTTAAACATTATTGCTTATGCATGGCCTTTCTTATTGATCATGTTTATTGTTTATGAAATCTGGAAATATTTTAAACTAAAGAAAATCAGAAAGCAGTATGAAGAAGCACAAACACAATATTCATCTCAATCTCAGTCTTCATCACGTAATGATAATCCTGATATCATTGATGTAGAATATAAGGTTGTAGATGAAGAAAAGACTGGAGATGACAACTAAATGATTTGTCCTACATGTCATAAAGAAATCCCAGAAGGGTCACATTTCTGCCCCTATTGTGGTACACCACTGGATGATCAATGTCCTCATTGTGGTCATCAGAACATTCCTCATGCGAAGTTCTGTTCTTATTGTGGAAAACCATTAGGACCTGCTTCAACATCACGTCGTCCTCAAGGGTCTTTTATTCCTACATCACGTATTTATCAAGAAGAAGAAAAAACATATGAACCGGAAAAGGTATCACGTAAGATTAACTGGAAAGTAGTTATTATATCAGTACTTGTCTTAATACTTGCGACTACCGGTGCACAGTATTATTTGAATCATTCTGATAATATTAAATGGGCAGATGGTAATTCGAGTACTTCAGAAGAAATGACTTCTGTAATTAAACTAAAAAAGACAACAGAAATTGAACAATATTCTAATTTATCTAATGATGGAACTGTCGCAGCTAATGATCATTATATCTTCATGTCAAAACCTGACAGTAAATTGGTAAAATTAGATAAAGATATGAATGTCGTAAAGACATATGATATCAAGTATGCGACTTATTTAAATCTTGTTGGAGAAAAGCTTTATTATACAGATAAAAATCATCATATCTGTGTTCTTGATACAAAGACAGAAAAGTCTGAAACACTACAGGATGTTTCAGCATTCTATATGACTTATCATGATAATAAGCTCTATTATCAGAATGATAGTGATAATGAAAGTTTATATGTTTATGATATTTTAAATAAAACATCTACTAAACTTTTGGATGAACATATCTACAATATGAACTTTAATGGAGATATTATTTATCTAACTGGTAAGAGTTCTATTATTTCTTATAATATGACGACTAAAGCCACAGATACTATTTATAATGAACAGGTTTATGGTTCAGTTTTTAACGATGGTTATCTTTATTTCTCTACACCTAAAATGACAATTGGTAGAGTGAATGTCCAAACAAAAGAATCCCAGATTATTTTAAATGATATTGGTTATTCTATGTTTGTGATGAGTGATGAAGCAATTTATTATGTGGGCAGTGATGCAAAGATGTATCGTCTAGATTTTGAAAAGAAAGAACCGACTGCAGTTTATCAGTTCCAGTCACATCGTATCGGTGGTATGCAGATTGTGAATGATCATCTCTTTGTGAAAGATAATCAGGATTGGAAAGTTGTAAACACTTCTAATACAAAGTATGCAGTGATATTTGATAATTAGGCACTGATTCACTTCAGTGTCTTTTTTTGTATATAAGATTTATGCTATAATGGGTGGGTAAAAAATGGAGATGATTATATGTTAATAAGCGAAATTATTGAGGCAACAAACGGAAAACTCTTAAATGGTCACTTAGATGACCAGGTGAATGGCTTTACACAGGATACACGTGTTATTCAGCCAGGAAACCTATATATCCCTCTAGTAGGTATTAAAGATGGGCATGACTATATCCCACAGGCTTTTAAAAATGGTGCAACAGCCACTTTGACAAGCCATCCTATAGAAGATGATGTACATAATGTGATTCTAGTAGAAGATACAATGAAGGCATTAGGTGATTTAGCACGTTATGTACGTGTGCATTCTCATGCAAAGGTTGTAGGAATCACTGGTTCAGCAGGGAAAACAAGTACTAAAGATATGATTGCGAGTGTTATTTCCCAGCAATATACTACATTAAAAACACAGGGTAACTTCAATAATAATATTGGTTTACCTCTAACTATTCTTCGTTATAATGGTGAAGAAGTCATGGTTATTGAAATGGGTATGAACCATTTAGAAGAAATCGATTATTTAACTAAGATTGCATTACCTGATATTGCAGCAATCACAAATATTGGTACAGCACATATTGGTGAACTTGGTTCGAGAGAAAATATCTTACAGGCCAAGATGGAAATCATACATGGTATGAACCATGGTACTTTGGTAGTCAATAACGATAATGATTTACTATCTACAGTTCATCCTGAAGGAATCTCTTTAAAAACAATTGGCATTGAAAGTGATGCAGATTTAAAAGCAACTGATATTATCTTGAATGAAGATATGTCATCATTTAGAGTAAAGGTAGATGGGCAGGATTATGGTGTAAGAGTCTATGTACCAGGTGTACATTTTATCTTCAATGCATTAATTGCGATTCAGGTTGGTTTATTATTAGATATTCCAATGGAAAAATGTATCAAGGGTATTGAAACATTTGAACTCACTAAGAATAGAAATGATATCTTAACACTTGATCGTCATATCCGTGTGATTGATGGTACGTATAATGCGAATCTTGATTCTATGAAATCAAGTATTGATGTATTATCAGGCTATGCAGGCCGTAAAATTGCAGTATTAGGGGATATGTTAGAGCTTGGTGATTATGAAGAAACACTTCATCGTGCTGTAGGTGCACATTTACTTAAAAAGAATATTGATTTAGTCTTGACTGTAGGACCTGCTGCGCGTTATATTTCAGACGAAGTAAATAAAGCAAAACCAGGCCTTGCTTATCATTTTGATGATAATGCCTCTTTAAGTGCTTATTTACAGGAATGTCTAGAAGAAAATGATGTTGTTCTAGTCAAGGCTTCTAATGGTATGCATTTAAAAGAAGTCATTAATGATTTAAAGGAGAATAATTAAGATGAAGTTATTATTAGTATGTGGTGGACAGTCTACAGAACATGCTGTTAGCCGTATGTCATGTGTGAATATCTATAAAAATTGTGATAAGAGTAAATATGATATTAAAGTTGCAGGTATTACAAAAGAAGGAGAATGGTATGATTTAGTTTCTACTGATTTCTCTAGTGATAACTGGTTAGAAGGTGCTACAAAGATCAATGATCATTTCACTTTCTTAAAATCATTTGATGTTGTATTCCCTGTATTACATGGACAGTTTGGTGAAGATGGTACTATCCAGGGCTTATTAGAAATGGCTCAGGTGCCATATGTTGGATGCCGTGTGATGGCATCTTGTACTGCAATGGATAAGATTTATGCAAAGAAACTATTTGATCAGGCTAATATTCCTCAGGTGCCTTCTCTATATGTCAAGAAGAGATATGATGATAAATTAGTTGTAGTAGATAATGAAGGTAGAGAAAGCTTTAATGTAGAAATGGAAATCTATACACACTTAGGATTCCCTTGCTTTGTAAAGGCTAGCCGTTCTGGCTCAAGTGTAGGCTGTTATAAGGTTAATACTTTAACTGATTTACTACCAAAACTTCATGAAGCAGCATCTTATGACCGTCATGTTGTTGTAGAAAAAGCTATTAATGCGACAGAATTAGAATGTGCTGTCATTGGTAATGATGATATCAGTGCATCACGTGTAGGACAGATTTTACCACATGGTGAATTCTATACATATGAATCTAAATATGAAGATGAACAGAGTGCAACATGCATTCCTGCAAGAGTAGATCAGTCTATCCAGGATTATATCAGACAGGCTGCTGTTAAGGCATTTAAAGCAGTAGATGGTACAGGTTTAGCTAGATGTGACTTCTTCTATGATAACGATACAGGAAACGTTTATTTAAATGAAATCAATACTATGCCTGGCTTTACTAATATCTCTATGTATCCTCAATTAATGAAGGATGCTGGACTAGATACACCAGCTCTTATTGATGAATTAATCAAGCTTGCATTACAGAGATAAGATGTCGAAAGACATCTTTTTTTATATCCTGTAGAGATAAATAATTATCACAATAATAAACATTTTGCGAAGTAAATATAAAAATGTCTGTAATAAAAAACAATGAAAAAAATATTGAATATTACAATAAAATTTATATAGTTCATTACAAGAAACCGCTTATAAAACTGATTATCCGATAAATAATTAATATAATTAGGAAAATTAGGAAAAAAGTGAAAAAGTTTGTTGACATGTCTAAGCGAGAAGTATATGATAAACACAACAACCCGAAAGAAAACGACTTTGATAGGAACTAGTAGGGGAATGATGAAAGCGCAGAGAGGTTCTGGCTGGTGTAAAGAACTGTTTGATCATCTTTGAACTCATCCTTGAGTGGAGCACTGAATTAAGTAGGCTGCTACGGTAATTGCGACCGTTATCTCGCTAGAGTATGTACTTTATATATAAAGCGTACTCGATAAGGTTGATATTGTGAGATATCAATAAATTGAGGTGGAACCACGAAGAATTATTCTCTCGTCCTCTTACACTAGTAAGGACGAGGGCTTTTTTTATAGGTTGGAAAGGAGAATAAACAATTATGATGAATTACCAAAAGTACAAGAGATTTGAAACAGTGAGCTTGAAAGACCGCACATGGCCAGATAAGACAATTGAAAAAGCACCTATCTGGTGTTCAGTAGATTTACGTGATGGTAACCAGGCATTAGTAACACCAATGAATATTCAGGAAAAGGTGAAGATGTTCAAGTTATTAGTAGAACTTGGATTCAAAGAAATTGAAGTAGGATTCCCTTCAGCTTCACAGATTGAATATGACTTCTTAAGATTATTGATTGAAGAAAACCTCATTCCTGATGATGTCACTGTTCAGGTATTAACTCAGTGCCGTGAACACTTAATTAAGAGAACATTTGAAGCCCTTGATGGATTAGATCGCGCTATTGTGCATATTTATAATTCAACAAGTATCCTTCAAAGAGATGTTGTCTTCAACAAAGATAAAGATGAAATTAAGAAGATTGCGACAGATGGCTGTGCTCTTGTAAAGAAGTTATGTAATAACTTTAAAGGTCAAGTCATTCTTGAATATTCACCTGAAAGCTTTACTGGTACAGAAATGGATTATGCAGTAGAAGTAGTCGATGCAGTCTTAGATGTATGGGGTGCTTCTAAAGATAATAAAGTGATTGTGAATCTTCCTTCAACTGTAGAAATGGATACACCAAATGTCTTTGCAGATCAGGTTGAATATGTATGTAGAAACCTAAAAGATCGTGAAAGAGCTATTATCTCAGTTCATCCACATAATGATAGAGGATGTGGTGTTGCTGCAACAGAACTTGCATTAATGGCAGGGGCTGATCGAGTAGAAGGTACATTATTTGGAAATGGTGAAAGAACAGGTAACGTAGATATCGTCACTGTTGCATTAAATATGTATACACATGGTGTCAATCCAGAACTTGACTTCACACAGATGAATGATATCAAGCATACTTATGAAGAATGTACAAAGATGGAAGTTAATCCTCGTTCTCCATATGCTGGTCAGTTAGTCTTCACAGCATTCTCTGGAAGCCATCAAGATGCTATTAATAAAGGTATTCATAAATATCATGAAAGACATCAGAAACAATGGGAAGTTCCTTACTTACCAATTGACCCAGCTGATTTAAATAGACAATATGAACCAATCGTTCGTATTAACTCTCAATCAGGTAAAGGTGGTGTGGCCTTCGTTATGGATACAGTCTTTGGTTATCATTTACCTAAACCATTACAGGGTGACTTCGCAAAGATTGTACAGAACATCTCTGAAGCAGAAGGTGAAGTATCACCAGAAAGAATCTATGATACATTCAGAAATGAATATATTGAGAACGAAGAACCATTCCAGTTCATTTATCAGAAGCTAACAGATATCTCAGAAGATACAGAAAATGAATTTGAAAGAAAAGTAGAATTAACAATTCGTGATCATGGTGAAGAACGTACAATTATTGGTTATGGCAATGGTCCAATTGATGCAGTTAAGAATGCTTTCAATGATAATGGATACCATTATATTCACTTATTAGATTACTCAGAACACGCATTAACATCTGGTTCAAGTGCTAAAGCTGCTGCTTATGTACAACTTAGAGCAAAAGGTACATCTATTATTGAATGGGGTGTAGGTGTTCATCCAAATATTACAACTGCAACTATTAAAGCAATTATTTCAGCAATGAATAGAATACATAAAGATATGAGGGAGGCCGCTTAATGGAAAGACTTGTCCTGTCTATTCTAGTTGATAATACAGCCGGCGTATTAAGCCGTGTGGCTGGATTATTCTCTAGAAGAGGCTACAACATTGATTCATTGACCGTTGGGGAAACAAATGATCCAACAGTCTCACGTATGACAGTATCTGCAAGAGGAGAACCAGCCACTCTTGCACAGATTAAGAAGCAGTTAAGAAAGCTGGAAGATGTAATTGAAATATTTCCGTTAGATGATGACCATTCAGTCTATCGTGAATTGGTGCTTATTAAGGTAGAAGCAGACCACTCACAAAGACCTGATATTGTGTCAATTGTTAATATATTTAGAGCGCAGATTGTAGATGTTGCGCCAAATTCACTCGTTGTGGAAGTAACAGGTGATGAAAGTAAGATCAATGGTATTCTCACAATGTTAGATACGTTCAATATCACTGAAATCGTCCGTACTGGTATTGCTGGCATCGGAAGAGGACTAGATGATTTTGATATAGAAAAGATGAAAGCTAAGAAAAATAGGGGGTAATTAAATATGGCTAAAATCTATTACAACACAGACTGTGATTTATCTTTATTAGATGGTAGAAAGGTTGCTATCATCGGTTATGGTTCTCAGGGACATGCACATGCATTAAACCTTAAAGAATCTGGAGTAGACGTTGTTGTTGGTCTATACGAAGGTTCTAAGTCTTGGAAGAAAGCAGAAGAACAGGGACTTAAGGTTATGACATCTGCTGATGCAGCTGCTTGGGCAGATATCATCATGGTATTAATTCCTGATGAATTACAGGCTAAGCTTTATAAAGAAGCTATCGAACCAAACTTAAACGAAGGCGATATGTTAATGTTCGCTCATGGTTTCAATATTCATTTCAATCAGATCGTTCCACCAAAGAACGTTGATGTAACTATGATCGCTCCAAAGGCTCCAGGTCATACAGTACGTTCAGAATACCAGGCAGGTAAAGGTACTCCTTGTCTAGTAGCAGTTGAACAGGATTATACTGGTAAGGCTCATGATTATGCATTAGCTTATGGTGCTGCAATCGGTGGTGCAAGAGCTGGTCTATTAGATACTACATTCAGAACTGAAACTGAAACAGACTTATTTGGTGAACAGGCCGTTCTTTGTGGTGGTGTATGTCAGTTAATGCAGACTGGTTTCGAAGTATTAGTAGAAGCTGGTTACGATCCAAAGAATGCATACTTTGAATGTATCCATGAAATGAAGTTAATCGTAGACTTAATCTACCAGTCAGGTTTCGAAGGTATGAGAAAATCTATTTCTAATACTGCAGAATATGGTGACTATATCACTGGTCCTAAATTAATCACTGAAGACACTAAGAAAGCAATGAAGAAAGTATTAGCTGATATCCAGGATGGTTCATTCGCTAAAGAATTCTTACTTGAAATGTCAGCAGCAGGTGGACAGGCTCACTTCAAAGCAATGAGACAGTTACACAATGAACATGAATGTGAAAAAGTAGGTGCTGATATCCGTTCATTATATTCTTGGTCTGATGAAGATAAGCTTTTAAATAACTAATCACTAAGCAACACACACTTTGTGTGTTGTAACGAGGAAGTACATTCGTACTTTCTCGTTACAACATTCAAAAATAACTTGAGGAGGAAAATATAAGTAACAAAATATATTGACTATTGTGATTAAATGTGTTCAGATACCCGCAAAGGAGAGCATTAAAATGAACACATCAAATATCACGAATTTTAAACAAACTGATTTTATTGACTTTTAGGCGTATCTGTTAAGATATTATAACGGTGAGATAGAGAAGGAACTTTAAAGGCAAACCGAACCCAAACTAATAGGCATTATTATACTTATAATCGTCATTTACTAAATCGAGTTACATTTTCAAGATAGTTTTGTAACGCAAAAGAATTATTGTAGATCTGTGTTTTGAAAATTATGGAGAGCGTGTAACGATTTATTAGATGGAGTAATGGAAAAAAATCAAAACTATAATTTGAATACCCACAAACCACAGGTTAGTGAAAATTAAATTTTATTAACGCCTATTAAACGGCGTTCTTGAAGCTGAACTGAATACATGGATTTTCTATTTGTACTATAATTAGATTAGAAATCAGATGGAGAACTCAAGTAGGATATTGTTTCAACACTTCATGTGTTTTCCTGCAGGTTGCAATGGGCTTCGTAAGTATAAAAAACAGATAGAAAGGGATGAGGAAATTGCTGAAGAGCTTCAAGACGGAAATAAATCCGACAGAGGAGCAGAAAGTCAAAATTCGTAAAACAATAGGTACTTGCAGATTTATCTATAACTTCTATCTTGCTCATAATAAGGAACTTTATGAAAGTGGCAAAAAGTTTATGAGCAGCAGCCAATTCAGAGTATGGCTAAACAATGAGTATCTTCCAAGCCATCCAGAATATTCCTGGATCAAGGAAGCTTATTCAAAATCGGTAACACAGGCAGTAAATGACGGACAGATTGCATTTAAAAGATTCTTTGATCACAAGAGTGCCTTTCCAAAATTTAAGAAAAAAGGCAAATCTAATGTGAAAATGTACTTTGTAAGGAATAATCCAAAAGATTGCCAATGTGAAAGACATAGAATCAAGATTCCGTCACTTGGGTGGGTGCGCATCAAAGAAAAAGGATATATTCCCACAACAAAGGATGGATATGTAATTAAGAGCGGTCATGTCTCAATAAAAGCTGACAGATACTATGTTTCAGTTCTTATAGAAATCCCAGATAGAAGAACAGCCAATAATTCCAGTAAAGGAATTGGTATTGACCTTGGATTAAAGGACTTTGCGATTGTTTCTAATGGAAAAACTTATAAGAACATCAACAAATCTGCAAAATTAAGGAAGCTTGAAAAAAAGCTTATTCGAGAACAGAGAAGTCTTTCTCGAAAGTATGAAAATATAAAGAAAGGAGAGTCCACTCAAAAAAGAAATATACAAAAACAAAAGCTTAAGATACAGAAACTTCATCATAGAATTGACAATATTCGTACTGATTACATCAATAATACAATCGCAGAGATAGTGAAAACCAAGCCATCTCATATAACGATTGAAGATCTAAACGTATCAGGAATGATGAAGAACAGACATCTTTCAAAGGCAGTTGCTTCGCAGAAGTTTTATGAATTTAAAAGAAAGCTTCAAGCTAAATGCAAGGAAAACGGAATCGAACTTCGAATAGTAGATAGATGGTTTCCATCATCTAAGACATGTCACTGCTGCAAAAGTATCAAGAAAGATTTAAAGCTTTCAGATAGACTTTTCAGATGTGATTGTGGATATATCGAAGACAGAGATTTCAATGCTGCACTTAATCTGAGAGATGCTACAACTTACGAAGTTGCATAAATGAACGCAAACGTAGGTATGTACCGAAGGCTATTTCGGGAATTTACGACTATGGAGTGTACTTGAACTTGTGAGTAGATATGATTTCGGTCAATCAAAAGCATACACGATGACATAGTAAGTAATGTTCGTGAGAACTTACATTATCTCGATGTGAGTATATTTAATCACATTTTGAGTGGCAGGATTATATATAATGGGAATGACAATGACGCAGAAGATCTTAGCTGATCATGCGGGAGTAAAAGAAGTTCATGCAGGTGAATTAATTGAAGCAAATGTAGATATAGTAATGGCAAATGATATTACAGGACCTATGGCTTTACCAATCTTTAAGAAAATGGCTGATAAGGTCTTTGATAAAAATAAGGTTGTCTTAGTGCCAGATCACTTTACACCTAATAAAGATATTAAATCTGCAGAGAACTCTAAAGCAATCAGAGAATTCTCTCGTGAGCAGGGATTAACACATCATATGGAACAGGGTAAATGTGGTGTAGAACATGCCATTTTACCTGAAAGCGGCATTGTTGTGGCAGGAGATGCTGTCATTGGTGCAGACTCACATACTTGTACTTATGGGGCTATTGGTGCTTTCTCTACAGGTGTAGGAACAACTGATATTGCGACAGGTATGGCGACTGGACAGTTATGGTTCAAGGTACCTTCAGCCATTAAATTTAATCTTCATGGCAAATTACCAAAATACGTATCTGGTAAGGATGTTATTTTACATATTATTGGGCGTATTGGTGTAGATGGTGCTTTATATAAATCAATGGAATTTACTGGTGAGGGTGTCAAAGAATTATCTATGGCAGATCGTTTCACTATTTGTAATATGGCTATTGAAGCAGGTGCTAAGAATGGTATCTTCCCTGTTGATGAAGCCGCTATTGAATACTTAGATAAACATGCTAAACGTGAATATAAGATCTATGAAGCAGATGAAGATGCTGAATATGAAGAAGTGGTAGATGTAGACTTATCTGCTATTAGACCAACTGTTGCTTTCCCTCATCTTCCAGGTAATGCGAAGACAGTGGATGAAATTGAAGCAATGGATAAAATCTATATTGATCAGGTTGTTATTGGTTCATGTACAAATGGTCGTATGGAAGACTTAAGAAAAGCAGCCGCTATTCTTAAAGGTAAGAAAGTAGCTGATAATGTGAGAGTGATGGTTGTACCAGCCACTCAGAAGATTTACTTACAGTGTATCCTAGAAGGTATTCTTGAAACATTTGTAGAAGCAGGATGTGCTGTCAATACACCAAGCTGTGGTCCATGTATGGGTGGTCATATGGGTGTACTTGCGAAAGGTGAAAAGTGTGTTTCTACTACAAATAGAAACTTCGTTGGACGTATGGGTGATGTAGAATCATTAATTTATCTTGCATCTCCTGAAACAGCAGCTGCAAGTGCGATTGCAGGTTATATCGCAAATCCAGAAAAATTCGGAGGTAATAACTAATGGAAGCTAAAGGTAGAGTATTTAAATATGGTGATAACGTTGATACAGACGTTATTATTCCAGCAAGATATCTTAATTCATTTGATGCCAAAGAATTAGCTACTCACGCTATGGTGGATTTAGATCCTACATTTGTAGAAAGAGTTCAGCCTGGTGATATTATTGTCGCAAAGAAGAACTTTGGTTGTGGTTCATCAAGAGAACATGCCCCTCTTGCATTAAAGACAGCAGGTGTTTCATGTGTTATCGCAAAAAGCTTTGCACGTATCTTCTATCGTAACTCTATTAATATCGGTTTTGCGATTCTTGAATGTCCAGAAGCCGTAGATGGTATTGATGATGGCGATGAAGTAAAAGTAGATTATGAAACAGGTAAGATTTATAACCTCACTAAGAATACAGAATATCAGGGTCAG
The DNA here is from genome assembly GCF_014306455.1 of Catenibacterium faecis. Taxonomy (NCBI): domain Bacteria; kingdom Bacillati; phylum Bacillota; class Erysipelotrichia; order Erysipelotrichales; family Coprobacillaceae; genus Catenibacterium; species Catenibacterium faecis. Next base: position 8,227 of record NZ_JACRWG010000028.1, on the reverse strand, counting down.
CCTTTCCCAGCGTTCATGCAGAAGATTATTGAACAGGGTGGTCTTGTAAACTACGTCAATAATAAGAAAGGATAGAGGATATGGAAAAGAATATTGCGGTTATTAAAGGTGATGGAATCGGTCCTGAAATTGTGAATGAAGCAATTAAGGTACTTGATGCCATCGCAAAGAAATATAATCATACATTCAACTATAAGAATATCCTCATGGGAGGCTGTTCTATTGATGCTTATGGAGTCCCATTAACTGATGAGGCATTAGAAGTCGCAAAAAACAGTGATGCTGTATTATTAGGTTCTATTGGGGGAGATACTAATACATCTCCATGGTATAAATTAGATCCTACATTAAGACCAGAAGCAGGATTATTAAAGATTAGAAAAGAATTAGGTTTATTCGCAAACTTAAGACCTGCTTATTTATATAAAGAACTTGCAGGTGCATGTCCATTAAAGGAAAGCATATCAGAAGCAGGCTTTGATATGATTATCGTAAGAGAATTGACTGGTGGCTTATATTTTGGTGAAAGAAATACAAAAGAAATCAATGGTGAATTAGTAGCTCATGATAATCTTGTTTATTCAGAACATGAAATTAGACGTATCGCACAAAGAGGATTTGAAATTGCGATGAAACGTGGTAAGAAACTTACAAGTGTGGATAAAGCCAATGTTTTAGATACATCTCGCTTATGGCGTAAGATTGTGAATGAAGTGGCTCAGGATTTCCCAAAAGTAAAAGTAGAACATATGCTTGTAGATAACTGTGCCATGCAGTTAGTTAAAGATCCAGCACAGTTTGATGTGGTCCTCACTGAGAATATGTTTGGGGATATCTTAAGTGATGAAGCATCTATGGTTACTGGTTCTATTGGTATGTTATCAAGTGCTTCACTTCGTGAAGACAGTCTAGGTATGTATGAACCAAGCCATGGCAGTGCACCTGATATCGCAGGACAGAATATTGCAAATCCACTTGCGACTATCTTAAGTGCTGCTATGATGCTACGTTATTCATTTGATATGGATGAAGAAGCAGCATGTATTGAAAAAGCAGTAGAAAAGGTTCTTGCGGATAATATCCGTACTGTTGATATTTATAAAGAAGGAATGACAAAAGTATCTACATCACAGATGGGTGATGCTGTAGTAGAAAGACTTTAGGAGGCTAATATGAGAAGTGATAATGTAAAAAAGGGAGTAGAACGTGCACCTCATCGTTCACTCTTTAATGCCTTAGGCATGACAGAAGAAGAATTAGAAAGACCTCTAATCGGGGTAGTTTGTTCATATAATGAAATCGTTCCTGGTCATATGAATCTAGATAAGATCAGTGAAGCAGTTAAGAAAGGTGTTTATTTAGCTGGTGGTGTACCAGTTGAAGTACCTGCGATTGCAGTATGTGATGGTATTGCGATGAACCATACAGGTATGAAATATTCACTTGTTACAAGAGAACTCATTGCAGATAGTACAGAATGTCTTGCGACAGCACATCAGTTTGATGGACTTGTTATGATCCCTAACTGTGATAAAAACGTCCCAGGCTTATTAATGGCAGCGGCTCGTTTAAATATTCCAACTATCTTTGTATCAGGTGGACCAATGCTTGCAGGTAAGAAATTAAATGGTAAGAAGACTTGTCTTTCTTCACTATTTGAAGCCGTTGGTCAATATAATGCAGGTACTCTAGATGCTGCTCATCTTGAAGAATTTGAAGAAAAAGCATGTCCAACATGTGGTTCATGTTCAGGTATGTATACAGCGAACTCTATGAACTGTTTAACAGAAGCACTCGGTATGGGTCTTCGTGGTAATGGAACTATTCCAGCTGTTTATTCAGCACGTATCAGACTTGCAAAACATGCTGGTATGAAGATCATGGAATTAGTAGAAAAGAACATCAAACCAAGAGATATCATGACTCCTGCTGCCTTCAAGAATGCGATGACAGTGGACATGGCTTTAGGATGTTCTACAAACTCAATGCTTCATTTACCAGCTATCGCACATGAAGCAGGTGTTGAATTAAATCTTGAAATTGCGAATGAAATTTCTAAATATACACCAAACCTTTGCCACTTAGCACCAGCAGGTTCTACATTTATGGAAGATTTAGATGATGCTGGTGGAGTATATGCAGTCATGAATGAACTTGATTCATTAGGTATCTTAGATACAACAGGTATCACATGTACTGGTAAGACTATTAAAGAAAATATTGCAGGATGTGTAAACTTAGATCCAGAAATCATCCGTCCTGTTGATAACCCTTATATGAAAACAGGTGGTATTGCAGTATTAAAGGGTAATATTGCACCTGATAGCTGTGTCGTTAAGGCAGCTGCAGTCGCACCTGAAATGATGACACATACTGGACCAGCAAGAGTATTTGATAGTGAAGATGATGCAATCAAGGCAATTCGTGCTGGTAAGATTGTTAAGGGTGATGTTGTTGTTATTCGTTATGAAGGTCCTAAAGGTGGTCCTGGTATGAGAGAAATGTTATCTCCTACAAGTGAAATCGCTGGTATGGGACTTGATAAAGATGTTGCATTAATTACAGATGGTCGTTTCTCAGGAGCAACTAGAGGGGCGTCTATTGGACATGTATCTCCTGAAGCAGCAGTAGGAGGACCTATCGCTTTAATTGAAGAAGGAGATATGATCTCTATTGATATTCCAAATAATAAGATTAATGTAGCTGTAGATGATGCTACATTAGAAGCACGTCGTGCTAAATGGCAGCCAAGAGAACCTCGTATCACTACAGGTTACTTAAGACGTTATGCTGCTCAGGTAACAAGTGCCAATACAGGTGCTGTATTACAGCCAAATGATAAGTAAAGGGGGAGAATCCAAAAATGTTAATGAAAGGATCGGACATTGTAGTAGAAAGCCTTCTTGAACAGGGCGTTGATACTATCTTTGGCTATCCAGGAGGGGCAATCCTAGAAGTCTATGATAGTTTATATAAGTATCAGGATAAGATTCACCATGTCCTTACATCTCATGAACAAGGTGCATCTCATGCAGCCGATGGTTATGCACGTGCCACTGGTAAAGTGGGTGTCTGTATGGCAACAAGTGGACCAGGTGCCACTAACCTTGTCACAGGTATTGCGACAGCCATGATGGATTCTATTCCTTTAGTCGCTTTAACTGCCAACGTAGGTGTTAACGCCTTAGGTAAAGATGCCTTCCAGGAAATTGATATCAAGGGTGTGACTATCCCTATTACTAAACATAACTTTATTTGTAAATCACCAGAAGAATTGGCTCCAACTATTCGTAAAGCATTCCAGATTGCGAAAGAAGGACGTCCAGGTCCAGTATTAGTCGATATGACTAAGAATGCGACTGTAGGTTCATGTGAATATACTAAAAAGGTGCCAGATGTCATTGGCAGCCGTAATTATACATTCCCTACATCTTCAATTAAGAAGGCTGTAGAAATGATTGAAGCATCAGAAAAGCCATTCGTATTTGTCGGTGGTGGATGTATTGCCTCTCAGGCAAGTGCACCTTTAAAAGAATTTGTAGAAAAAATCGATGCACCAGTGACTGATACATTAATGGGTAAAGGGGCATATGACGGCACTAATCCACGTTATGCAGGAATGCTTGGTATGCATGGGACTAAAGCAAGTAATATCGGTGTATCAGAATGTGACTTATTGATTGCGATTGGTGTACGTTTCAGTGACCGTATTACTGGTAATGTGGATACATTTGCGAAGAATGCGAAGATTATTCATATTGATGTCGATGATGCAGAAATCGATAAGAATGTGCCTGTTGATTTAGGTATTGTCGGAGATGCAAAAGATGTTATTGAAGCTATTAATTTAACTTTAACACAACAGAATCATCCAGGATGGATGAAGGAAGTTCGTACATTAAAGGATCGTTATCCTTTAACTTATGATCAGTCTAGATTAACTGGTCCATATGTGATTGAACAGATTGATAACTTCACTGATTCTCAGGCTATTATCACAACTGAAGTAGGTCAGAACCAGATGTGGGCAGCACAGTACTATCACTATAGACGTCCTAGACAGTTCTTAAGTTCTGGTGGACTTGGTACTATGGGTTATGGACTAGGTGCTGCAATAGGAGCTAAATATGGCTGTCCTAATCAGTTAGTATTCAATATTGCAGGTGATGGATGTTTCCGTATGAACCTTAATGAACTCGCTACTGCATCACGTTACAATATCCCAATTATTGAAGTAGTACTTAATAACCATGTACTTGGAATGGTAAGACAGTGGCAGACATTATTCTATGGTGAACGCTATAGTGCAACAGTACTTCATGATAAGGTAGACTTCTGTAAGGTAGCAGAAGGATTAGGCTGTAAAGCTATCCGTGTCACTAAGAAAGAAGAAGTGATGCCTGCTTTACAGGAAGCAGTGGATTATCATGGTCCAGTTGTTATTGAATGTATCATTGATGATGATGACAAGGTATTCCCAATGGTTGCACCAGGAAGCTCTATTGCGGAAGTATTTGATGAAGCAGATATTAATAAGTAATTAAAAAGGCTGTTAAACTAATGAGAGTTCGAAAGATATACTATCTCATTAGCATTTACAGCCTTTTTACATGTCTAATTCTTCAAACACCTTTTACCTCACCATAAGTTGGAAGATTGTTTATTCTGCCAGTACTTGTCCACGTATTGGCTTCCATTGTGACCAAAGAAATACAAATTGTTATTATTCTTTTTCGTTTCGTATCTTTCTTCTTTCATGTTTTATGAAAAATAAATACAGTATTGGAATATAGAGGATGATACCAATTGGTAATACATTAAAAAAATCATATTGTAAAAAAGTGATAGAGGTTAATATAGATGATAAATGACACAAATCTCCACTATATACATAAAATGAATGATAAGTAGTGAGTATTGTAATAAAGAATACAGAATAATAAAATAAAATTATTTTATCTAATAATGTAATATCAAATAAGCGTACACTCATTTTATAATAGGTAAAGAATAGAATGAGTAATAGTAAGCTGCTAGCCAACAGAATTTTTGAAAAAATATTAAATTGAATAAGGTAATCTGTTTGATCAATTACAGCTCCGGGAGATATGTATGCAGTAAAATGTTTTTCTTTTAAAAATATAGAAACGGCTATTACAATAGCAAAGAAACTTATTTTTATGATTAAATGTAATTTTTTCATCATACTAAATAGTATACTCCTTTTGATCTTATATTTGCTTGCCCTCTAATTATCTTATGATCAAGCCTTTTTTAGTGGAATAGTGATATGGATGGAGAATGTTTCTTCACTTTCTTCAATAGAACATGTTCCATTATGAAGTTCTACAATACGTTTTACACTTCTTAAACCAATCTTATTACTTTCTACTTTAGATAAGTCACTCTTCTTTTTATTGGTTAAGAGGAGATCAAAAGAATCATCAAGAGTAAGGGTCATATCTACATGTTTATCGGAATATTTATGAATATTAGAACAGAGGTTATTGATCATTCTTTTGATCATGGAGAAGTCTAAAAGGACTTCTTTTTTTATGTATTTAATGTCTTTATGAATGATAAAGCCTTCTAATTCTAGATAGTTAAGATTCTCTTCTATATAGCCTAAGAGTGCTTCTGTAGACATACTTTCTAATTGAGGATGACTATTCTGTTCAAACACAAGTGAATAAGCAAATGTCTTATTAGACAATTCTTTGATTTGTTCTACTTTGTCAATACATCTATGTAAGTAGTTATCCATCTGTTCCTGATCTTTGAAACAATGCAAGGCAAGAATATCCAGATAACCTCTTAAACTTGTGAGAGGAGTTCTTAAGTCATGTGACATGGCAGTAATCAAATCATGATGTGTCTGTTGCATTTCTTTTTCTTTCTCATAATTTTCCTCTAATGCCATTCTTAGACCATCCATTTGATGAGCAAGTACTGCAAGTTCATCACGTCCTTGAATTGTCATAGGATGAGATAAATCACCCTGGGACATATTGAGTATTTCCTGTTTTAAACATTCAATATATTTGACTTTATGACGAATAAAAAAGAAAGTAGGAAGAAGGAATGTGAGGAAAGAAGCAAACAAAGCAACATAGAAATAATACTTAATATACTTAAGCAAGTTCAGATCATATAGTTCTACTTCAGCCTTTTGATCCTTGAACTGTACAATCTTTGTATAAACCGCATTATACGCATCTGTTTCAAAGTCAGTCTGTAAGATATAAAGTGGTGTAATCACACTCACAGGTTGAGTAAGGAAATCTGCATAATTAGCGGCAACATGATATTCATTCTTATTATCATAAATATAAACAGACAAGTATGGATCTTTGGTTTTAATTAACTTCTTAACCTGCTTCTTATCCGTTAAATTTACATCTTTCGCTTTTTCTTTAAACTCTTTAAAGAACTTATTTCTCTTATCCTTAATACCAGCAACTTCATCTATAAAACTATAATAGTGAGGAATCTGTTCTCTAAAACAGCTATATACCAATACTGCAGACATACTTGAGGCAATTAATATAAAGAAAATCTTAGAGGCAAGACTTACATATTTCTTATTCACAATAATATCCTTTACCCCAGATTGTTTTGATATGTTCAGGATTTGTAGGATCCTTTTCAATCTTCTGTCTTAAATGTCTAATATGCACCATGATTGTATTGTTTGCCCCATAATAATATTCTTCATGCCAGATAGCTTCAAATAGCTGACTAGGAGAAATAACTTGCTGTTTATTCATTAATAAATATTCTAGAATATTATATTCTAAATCTGTTAAGTTGAGTTTCTCTCCATCTATTGATGCTGTACGTTTCGCACTATTGACTTCTATATTACCTGTCTTATATATAATCTGTTTTTCTTGTGTAGTGCTTTTACCCTGATACACATGATAGCGTCTCAGTAATGCTTTCACACGGCCATTTAACTCATTATAAGAAAATGGTTTAGTTAAGTAATCATCGCCACCACTAGAAAAACCTAATGTTTTATCACTATCCTGCCCCTTTGCAGTTAAAAAGAGAATAGGGGCTTTTGTTTTCTCTCTTAATAATACACACGCTTGATACCCATTCATCTCAGGCATCATCACATCAAGAATAATAAGATCTGTATCATCATCCACTAATTCTAATGCTTCTTTCCCATTACTTGCTTCTATGACATTATATCCTTCACTAGACAATAATACCTGGATTACTTCTCGTATATCTTTATCATCATCTACTATCATGATTTTTTCATTCATAACTATCTCCAATCCTTTGCCTTCACCCAGTTCTCATGAGGTAACATGTGTCCAAGATGATCCATAACCTTAGATTGTGAACTATACATATTTGTTAACTTCATCTTCTTCTCTAAATCACTTTGACTTATAGAATTAAGATTATGAGGCAAATTCTTCTTTCTATAATATCTGCCGAAATAGACTAACTGATTCATATCCACACGACTATCTTTACTTACTATATAAGAAGTCATCTGATGATGCGTATGACCATATTCACCATCAGGGTTATGTGTCACAACAGTTTTCCATTTCTTCTTACCTAATATATAGTGTACATCATTCTTGATATATTTTCTTGATTTATTCCAATTATCTCTCTGTCCATTTGTTTTATCTGGATAATTAAACATAACACCTGTACTACCTGTTGCCTTCATGACATTCATAAACTCTTTTCTTCTTACCTTATTATTACCATTAGTCAAACATACAACAAGATAATGTTTCTTTAAAAGATGACTGCCACCCCATATAGTTTCATCATCAGGATGTGCTACAAACATCACAGAATCTATATTCTTAAGATTTAATCCATCAATCATCTTCTTATGCTTAATTGTATGATTAGAACCAAATAATGAACTAATCATCAACAAAGAACTAATTGTCAACATTTTTAAATTATTCATATTTATCACCCATTTTTACAATATCATCTCTTTATTTAAAAAACCTTAAAAGAATTCTTAAGATTTCTTAAACATAAAATTTACAAAAATTAAGTGAATTTAAGATTTGTTTAAGTCTAAATTTAAGATTTGTTTCTTACAATAGTATCGAGGTGAAAAGTGTGAAACAAAAATCAATCAAAACGTATAAAAAAAGACAAACTTAAAAACAAGTTTGAATAATTTAGAAAAAATAGAATAGTTGAATTTTATGGTTTAGTTAATTTAGAAACGTCA
>NZ_JACRWG010000027.1:0-32378 GCF_014306455.1 Catenibacterium faecis | reverse complement strand
AGATGCAAATCTTTATATTAAATATGATGGACTTGTTTAACGGATTCACTGGACTTTTCTAGCGTAATGGATGGACTTATTTTACCGTATGGAGTGGCCTTGCCACTCCGTAATATTCAATTAGTAGAAGTTGGTATAGCATAACCTTTAACATATTGTTGAAATTCATAGTTATCTAAATCTGGCACAATACCTAATACACTAGCTTTTCCTGCTATGTAGTCATATGCTTCTTTATACTTAATAAGAGCTTCTTCTTTAGTGATTGTTGTTTCAGGTAACAAATTGATTTCCATTCCTTGATATGTAAATTCATTGAATAATCTATATTCATTATTATAGAACATAGTGTTCTCTATACATTCTTGTAAATCACTTGGATTTTGACTACTTGCATAAACAGGACTACCTAATGTAGTAACGATAGTTGTGATCAATAAAACTGAAAATATTTTTTTCATAAGCATTACTCCTAATTTCTATTTTTATTTAAACTTATGACTTTATTACATTCACTAACAAGCCTATCATCATGTGTAGCCAAAATAACGATTGCCCCATTTGAAGCACATTCTTTTAATAAGTTAATCACGATTTGTCTATTTTCAGAATCAAGAGAAGCAGTAGGCTCATCAGCATAGATAATAGAAGCATTTTTTAATATTGCCCTTGCTATACCTATGCGTTGCTTTTCTCCACCAGAGAGTACAATTGCTAGTTCAGAATCTCTACCATTTAAACCAACTTTATCTAATATATTTTTCACTGCTTTACTTTTAGCTTTTGACTTATCTAATGTAATATTATATGCTACAGTTTCATCTTCGATAATTCCATAATCTTGATAAATAAATGTCGCATATTTATGCCAAAATTTCGTTTTATCCTTATCGTTCCACTTTGAAGTATCTTTACCATTTATCAAAATAGAACCACTTTCTATTGGCTGTATTAAACCTAAACAATTTAATAACGTCGTTTTTCCACATCCAGAAGAACCTGTGAGAGCTACCATATCTCCACTATTCATTGTGTATGTGATATTCGAGAAAATGCGTTTCCCTTTGATTACAACGCTTATACTATTTATTTTAATTTCCATTTTTACACCCCATTTTTTACTCATTTCTTGTTGCTACTTTGTAAAATGCTTGTCTAGTACATATATGATAAGCAACAAAATTACTCAAGCAATATAAAATCAAAATAATAACGCTTACTAATAAAACTGTAATAATTTCTGGTCGTCTTATAACAAAAGAAATTACTGCTCCAATAATTACCGTGATAATCGCAATAAATGATTCATGCACAAAGGTTTGCATTATTATTTCTTTGTATGATTTTCCGAATGTATGTAACGTAAATATTCGTTTTCTGTTTTCACTTACCCATAACTGTGCGGTAAGAATACCTGCAAAGATCATAGATACAAAAATTAGAACACAAGCTATCACATAGAACACAGCTTCTTTTGCAAATTTTTGAGCTTGTGATAAAGCAACATCAGCAATAGTATCTATCGAAACAACGTAATCTTTTACAGGTGTTTTTGCTAATTCAGCTCTCAATAAATTTTCATCTGGAAAAACAACATTACCACTTGAACAAGCAGGTAACATAAAACCTAGTGTGCTTAATGATTGTACTGGATTATCCACTAATATAACTAATGGATTTTTAGCTTGTATAGTGCTTCCACCATAGCCAACATTTGGCGGTAAAGCTAAAAATTTATCTCCGCTAAATTCATAGAAGTTAATTCCGCTAGGCTGGATTTCTTCTGCCTTAGTCCATAAAGGCATTTGAGCCCTTATAAAGTCCTGTAGTGGTTTATCTAATTTGTTCAATTCAATTTTATTCAATTCTCCACCACTTTTATTTTCTTCTATTCCAATATCAAAAGAATCAACCCATGATCTATCAGTAACTATTATGTGGTCGTAACCACCGTATTCTTCATCACTTAATTGTATAGATTTATCAATAGATAAAGATAAGGATAAATTATCATTATCTGCCATATTTGCAAAAAAATCATCAACATATGGCAACATTTTATCTGTACTTAATGAATCTATATCGCTGAAAGATATACTTACATTGTTTTGCATATTTTCCCATAAAGAATAATCATTGGATAACTGCTGTAAAATGTAAGCAGATGTTATGGTGCTTGGTACTATCAAAAGAGCTAATATTATTGATATAATTCTAGTGCCAATACTGAGCATCCTGAATTTTTTGAAAGGAATTTCTCTTTTCGCAAGATGTTCTGTTTTTGGTTTGACAATCATTGAAATACCGAAACTAATTAACGCTGAAATAACAACCAATACCAATAGTGTTATAATATCCTTAGATAATAATAATGTAATTTGTTTAAAATCATTAGTAATTCCAATGTATAACCAAAATGCTATGAGTGAAATTAAATAACTGGATATAAACATTTTTGATAGTGTTAATGTATCTTCAATATGAATTTTTTTAATGTCTACTCCACCCAATAATCTTATACTTCTTCCTTTTGAGTGTGAAATAAACCATGTCAATAATACTGAAATGAATAATAATAACGCTGTTAAAATAACATTTCCAACACCATTATGAACTAAATTGTAATACAAACTTTTTATAAACGGTACTTTTCTCAACCATTGAATAGTAATTCCGTTATCATTAGCCCAGTTTTCTATATCTTGTTTAAAATTTTGATTTCCCTTTACTGCATAATTTCCATATAGAGGTCTATTACCAATATCTTTAGATGAAATTAACTTCCCCTCTAAACTTGAATCTAACCATTTAATATTATTATCAATAATAATGCCAGAACTTTTTGGTTTCTCATTTCCAAAGTAAATGATGTCTTTCTTATTTTTATATTCATCACTAGGAGTAACAACTTTGACTAGAGTAGCATTGTGCTTATTCGTGATATTATCTAACTCTGAAATAAGTTGTTCTTTCGTAGTACCAGTTTCAGCAATATTTAATACAAGTTGTTCTGTTGTACCTAAAGGTAATTGCTGTTGGTCATTCATTAAATTCTGAAAGATCATAATGAATGAAAATAAAGCTAAAATAAAACTAATCAATCTAATGCCATGTTTATTCATAAAAATATCAACTCCATAATCCTATTTATTAAATAAAATAGGCTTCGATGACAAGCATCGAAGCCGAAAATCTAATTTGTCTTTTAGCTATCAAACAATAAATGTGATGCTTACCTACAAACACGATAGAAATAGCGGTCTTTAGAATTAGATTGAATAGCCCATAATTCAGCGATAGATTTCTTACCTGATGCAGTATTTACTGAACGTGATATCTTACTATCCAACTTAACTGTTGAACCATGACATCTTTTAACTGTGTAGTAAGAACGAACTTTAGCATTCCAGAAACCATATTCCCATGTTCCACCTTCACTTGGATATTGGCGCTTTGGTCCACTTGCCAACCAACAAGTTTCAACTCCTTCTGAATTACCACCAATCATACCTTCAGTCCATGTGCCATTTTTGTCCTCGTAAGTTGTTTTTACAATTCCATTTTGTGCGTCCTTGTCGCCTGCATCATTCGTCGCTGCCATTACTGGCGTAGCTAACATCATTGAAGATGCCATGCTCACAGCTGCCAGTGTAGTGAATAAAAACTTTTTGTTCAACATAACCATTCCTCCTTTAGCTTGGCTACTTTGTTCTATATCTTTATGGTAGTCCTAAACTACTGGATTGTCAATATATTATAATACTTTATTTATATATCTGATTACAATGTGATAACACCTTATCTTACAACACTTTATTTATATGAATAATGCACAAGTGCTAGTTAAAAGTTCTACAATCTTAAAGTAATTATAACTATCTATCAAAACATAAAATCAAATAGAAAAATGTTTTTTGAATACCCACAAACCACAGGTTAGTGAAAAATAAATATCATAAGCACCGCTTAAACGGCGTTCATGAAGCTGAACCAGACACATAGATTTTCCATCTGTTCTAGAATTAGATCAGAAGTCAGATGGAAGCATAATCACATGTCAAACAAAGTTGTATGCCCCTGGGTTAGCGCCAGCTAAAAGTCAGATGGAAGCATAATCACATGTCAAACAAAGTATTAAAGCTAAGGAAAGCTTCTCTATATGAGTTCACTCAGAACTATTCTAATAAAATCAATAACTGTATTGAATTCTTCAAATCCATGAAATGGCCTAATGGGTTCTCATGTGATCGTTGCGGATGCCATAAGTATTACCTAGTCAAACTTGTAGGAAAGACCAAGACTTCATATGTTCTTGAATGCAGGTCGTGCAAGTGAGCAGCAACCTGTTTTGGGTATTCTATCTACAGATAAAGAGAATAACTATCCCCCGGTTTATCAAGTTAAGACTCATCAATGATTATACTGGTCTGTCACTTAAGAAAAACATAGAAAAGTGCTGTGTATTATCACATGATGCATTACTTAATACTGATGGTGAGAAAGGCTTTAATACACCAAATGAAGAAATACAGGTAAAGAATGAGAAGATTAGCTATGAATAAAAGAATCATAGACTACTCTGGTTAAACATAATAATCGATAATACTAAGAATACTATCACTGGGATATATCATGGAATAACCAAAAGAGAGATGCCTTTATTCCTGAATGAACAGGAGTATACATTTAACCATAGAAAGATAGGAAAGACTGTCATGGATAAAATCAAGGAATACCTACAGAGATCATTTCCTATCAGTCATAGACAGATAGTCTATATCCTGAGTGTATTTGCTTCGGATTCATCTCTTAAATCGTCACCTGTTGATTATGGGTATTCAAAAAGCATTCTAATCAACATTCTCAAAATAATAGATACTATTTATATTTAAAGGATAAGCAGTTCCCCTTTTATATCCTATGATTTTCTTCTCATTTTCTATATAAGAGACTATATTTTGTATTTCATCTGTCATCTTATGACATCTGATTATTGTTTCTTCAACTTTTTCTTCTGGTATCAATTCAATTTTTGTCTTCATAGTCTTCCTCCGTCAAAAAAATAATAACATAATAGATTATATTTAAACATCTTATCCTATTAAGTTGTAGAAATCGTATTGTAAGATGAAAAAAAACTAGGCGTTAGCCTAGTTGATTTCAATGGAGCCACATGCCGGAGTTGAACCGGCGTCCTCTGCATGGCAAGCAGATATAATAGCCATTATACGAATGCGGCATATGAAGTTTTAAAATTGGAGCCACATGCCGGAGTCGAACCGGCGTCCTCTGCATGGCAAGCAGATATAATAGCCATTATACGAATGCGGCATATGAAATTTTAAAAATGGAGCCACATGCCGGAGTCGAACCGGCGTCCTCTGCATGGCAAGCAGATATAATAGCCATTATACGAATGCGGCATATGAAGTTTTAAAAATTGGAGCCACATGCCGGAGTTGAACCGGCGTCCTCTGCATGGCAAGCAGATATAATAGCCATTATACGAATGCGGCCTCACTAACACTCGAGGAGTGCTCATTTATAATATCAAATAATAATATATGTGTCAATAAGGTTTTGTAAAAAAATGAAGGATCAGTGACGATCCTTCTTGTTCTTATCATATATGATCTTTAGACCTTTAAATGTGAGTTCCTGATCATAAATATCAATTAATTCAGTTTCTTTCGCAATAAGCTTGCCTAAACCACCAGTAGATACTACTTTTAGATTCTGTCCATATTCTTCTTTAATCTTCTTGATAATATATTCAGTCTTACCAATATAACCATAAACAACTCCCGCCTGCATTGCAGTAACTGTGTTTTTCGCAATAATATGCTGTGGTTTGACTAATTCAATTTCTGGAAGCTGAGCTGCCATAGAAGAAAGAACACCGGCTTCTATACCAATGCCTGGTGCAATTACACCACCAATAAAAACACCTTTCTCTGTAATAACATCATAAGTAGTCGCTGTACCAAAATCAATAACTAAGCATGGACCACCATAAGTATAATAAGCCCCTGCTGCATCTACCAAACGATCTGAACCAAGAGTAGATGTATGATCAATTTGAATATTGATGCCTGTTTTTACACCCGGACCGACAAATAGTGGTCTAATATGAAAGTATTTAATAATGGAACTTGAGAAAGAATAGTTAATCTTTGGTACAACAGAACTAATAATAACATCTTTCACATCTTCAACATTCAAGTGAGATGCTTGAAGGTATGAATGAAGCATTAAGCCATATTCATCTGATGTACGTTCCATACGTGTTGTCATACGAAAACGCCCTACTAAATGATCTTCTTTGTAAACACCAATAGTAATATTTGTATTACCGATATCTATAACCAATAGCATTCTTATTTCTTAGCTCCTATTTTCATACATTCTTTTAAGATAATATAGCTTAGATCTGATTTAGACATCTTATCAATATCTTTCATAGATTCCTGAGTAATAATAGTAACAACATTTGTATCACCCTGAAATCCTGCTCCTTCTGTTTTAAGATGGTTCGCAATAATCAGATCACATTGTTTTTTATTTAATTTCTTTGATGCATTTTCAATTAAATCTTGTGTTTCCATCGCAAATCCACATATCACTTGATGTTCAACTTGATGATGCCCTATATAGTCAAGGATATCTGGATTCTTTTTTAGTTTAAGAATAAGTTCATTGTCATTTTTCTTAATCTTTTCTGTAGATGTTTCTACAGGTGTATAGTCAGCTACTGCAGCTGACATAATAATATAGTCATAATGTGTATGATGTCTTTTTACACATTCAAATAAATCCTGGGCACTTGTAATAGATTGATTGATGATATAAGGCACTGGCTTTAATGATGTAGGTCCATGAATTAATCGTACCTTGGCGCCAAGTATAAATGCTGCACGGGCAATTGAGTATCCCATTTTACCTGATGAATGGTTTGTAAGAAAACGTACAGGATCTAAAGATTCTTGAGTTGGTCCTGCAGTGACTAATACCTTTTTACCTTGTAATGGATGATCGCTAAGTGCATATTCCATCATTAAATGAAGGTGATCATAGTCTGCAAGTTTACCTTTACCTGTATCACCGCAGGCAAGAAGTCCTGCAGCTGGTTCTACAAATAAGACACCATCATCCTTTAGAGTCTGGATATTACGCTGAGTGGCTTTATTTTCATACATATGTACATTCATTGCAGGTGCAATGAGTTTAGGACATGTGGCTGCTAGAAAAGCAGCTGTTAACATATTGTCCGCAATACCATTTGCACATTTCGCAATTGTAGTTGCACTTGCTGGTACAATCATAAATAGATCAGCATCCTTGACAATGTCTACATGTGTAATACATCCAGGATCATCATCAAAGACATCAATATATGTTTTCTTCTTTGTGAGAGCAGAAATAGAAGTTGGTGTGACAAACTTAGCTGCACTTGGAGTGAGCATGACTTCAATTTCATATTTTTCTTTCACTAGATCACTAATGAACTGTACAGTCTTAAATGCCGCAATAGAACCAGTAATCCCTATAATCAATTTTTTCATCTATTAATACCCTCTTTTCATTTATAAATTATCCACGCTTCATTAAAGCGAAGAGAGGTTTTGTGACAATCACCACAATCACTACACCTACAAAAGCTTCAAGTAGGCTCTGTGTGCTTGATACAGCTAAGAAGTAACTTCCAAGTTTACTTGCATCCTGTCCAATCGCTTTTGCATAAGATGTACCAAATAATGCCCAGATACCACCTAATACAAGTACAGTATTAGTTAAAGCACCTAAGAATGCAGCCACTGCAGTCGCAATAGTCTGCTGTTTATCTTTAAGTAATTGATAAATAGAACCTGATACAAACCCAATCATTACTCTTGGGACAATCGCAATAACTGCACTGAGTACTGATCCACTAATAAATGGTGAGAAGACGAAAGATGTAACAGTTGGTTGCATTGTGTTCATTAATAATGAAGATAAACCAAATACAAGACCAATAAGACATCCCTGCTTAGTACCTAATACAATAGCCGCAATAATAACTGGAACATGAAGCAATGTTGCTCTTAAAGGTCCAATAGGGATAAATCCTAAAAATGGTACCATGACCATAACTGCTTCAATCGCAATAAATAATGCAAGTAAAGTAAGATTCTTTGTTTTTTTGTTATTCATTTGTTTCCTCCACTGTCATTTGCATACGCAATATGACGTAAATATAATTTTGCCAGCAGAATATTAAGTTAGCTCCTAAAAAGGTAGCCACAGGGCATATCCTACACAGCAAAACCATTATATACTCATTTTTTGAAAATGAAAAGCATTACATTTTCCTACACTAGATGTCATTTACTGGAGAACGAGCCGGATGTCTTGCATCCTTTGTTTTATCATAACTGACTTTTTTCTCTAAGTTTCTATTATAATCACGTTGGAATATACATGAGAAAATAAGATTTAAAATATAGTCCATAGAAAGATTTGAAGCAAAAGGAGCTATTTTAGTAAAGATTTTCTCTCTTGAACCAACCCTTAATATCACATCACCATAATGTGATAGCTGATTATCGCCAAGAGAAGTAATCACAATCATCTTTGTCCCCTTCTCTTTTAAGGTCTGAGCAATACGGATTATTTCAGCTGTTTCTCCTGAATAAGAGAGAATCATTGCAAGATGTGATGAAGAAGAGTTATAAGCTAAAAAGATCTGTTCTCCTTCTAGTGTACGAATATTTACGTTACGTCCAATACGCGTCATCTTATGCTGAAAGCTTAATGCTTCTAACATGGAGTTACCATTTCCATATATATCTATAGAATCATATTGATTCATAAGTTCTATTGCATGTCGTAAATCATCAAAATCTATTAATTTAATTGTATCCTCTATCACTTCCCTACTCATTGTACCTAACTTATAAGCAATCTGAGGATAGTTGTCTTCGGGACCAAAAGGAAAGTTAACATCGATTCTTTTAGTTTTAGTAAGTGTATATTGTAGTTCTGCTGAATACTTTATTTTAAAGTCATTGTAGCCTTCTAGACCTAGTTTACGGCATAGTCTCACTATTGTGGCAGGAGATGTATATGTTCTTTTTGCAAGTTCCTTAATAGATAGATTCAATACATCTTCACCATGATTTAATATGTAATGGGCAATTTCCACTTCAGCATGTGTGAAATCTAATGCGAATTCTAATTGTGTCATTATACTCATTGTTTATCACCTGATTCAATTATATCATGAAACGTATTTTCAATAAACTTGATTTTTAACACTCTTTTTTGAAACAAAATTAAAACTCTATCCGTACATATTTACTTCTCTAAATAGTTATGTGAAAATATTTTTGTACCATTAAGGAGGACGAATAAATGGAAAAGAAATTACCAAAAGATTTTTTCTGGGGTGGTTCAGTATCATCATTCCAGACTGAAGGTGCCTGGGATGAAGGCGGAAAAGGTTTATCAATTTATGATGTAAGACCTACACCAGAAGGACATGCTGACTGGAAGGTAGCAATTGATGAATATCATCGTTATAAAGAGGATATTCAGTTAATGAAAGAAATGGGATTCAACTTCTACCGTTTCTCTATTTGCTGGAGCCGTATTATTCCTAATGGAGATGATGAAGTCAATGAAGAAGGCGTACAGTTCTATAATAATTTAATTGATGAATTGATTGCGAATGGTATTACACCAATGATTACATTAGTTCATTTCGATATGCCTTATCATTTAGTAAAGGAATATAATGGTTTTGCATCACGTAAGGTTGTTGATTTATTTGAACGTTATGCAAGAGTATGTATGGAACGTTTTGGTGATAGAGTAAAGCACTGGATGTCATTTAATGAACAGAACCTACATTCTTGTAACTTAATTTATTCAAATGCAGAAATTATACCTGAAGGAAAGTCTAAGGCTGAACATCTTTATCAGGTGGCACATAATGTTATGATTGCACATTGTAAAGCTGTTAAGGCTTTAAGAGAATTAGTACCAGATGCTAAGTTTGGTGGTATGACTACTATCACTAACTTCTATCCTGCAACTGATACACCAAAGAATAACTTATTCTGTCAGAAGGCTTATGATTTAGTCAATGACTGGGTATGCTATGTACAGGCTAATGGTAAATACCCAAGATACTATACAGCATATTTAAAGAACAGAGGTTGGTTCCCTGTATTTGAAGAAGGCGATGAAGAGTTATTAAAGTATACATGTGATTATTTATGCTTCTCTTACTATCGTTCTAATACACTTACTGAAGGTGAATTTGATATGACTACACCTTTCAATGATATTGTAGAAAAGCATGTAGTAAAGAACCCTCACCTTGAAGCGACTGAATGGGGCTGGGAAAAGGATGCCATTGGATTTAGATGGGTTATGAATACTTTAAGTGAAAGATATGATCTTCCTTGCTTCGTATTAGAAAATGGTATGGGTGCTAGAGAATCATTAAATGAAAATGATACTGTAGATGATGATTATAGAATTGAATATCATCGTAATCATATCCAGGAAATGAAGAATGCGATTCTAGAAGATGGTGTTGACTGCTTAGGTTATATCACTTGGGGTCCTATTGACATCCCTTCTTCTAGCTGCCAGATTGCTAAGAGATATGGTTTTGTATATGTTAATAGAACTGATGAAGAACTATTAGACTTAAGAAGAGTACCTAAGAAATCATTCTATTGGATCTCTAAAGCATTTAAATCAAATGGTAAAGATTTAGACTAATAACCTGAAGCCTCATTCATGAGGCTTTTTTCTTTTCCTTAGTATTGCTTAGTAAAATGCTAATTTCTTAAGAATTTCTTAATAAAATTGAGTGGATTAACTGTAATAGTTTGATTTTCGAATATAAATAGTGTATTATGGCGTTGGTAAAAATGATTGAATACTTTTACTAGAGGTAAAAGTGGAGGTATCTAATGAAAACAAGTTTAGTTATTATGGCTGCTGGTATTGGTTCACGTTTTGGTGGAGGAATCAAGCAGTTAGAACCAGTTGGACCTAATGGTGAAATTATTATGGATTATTCAATCCATGATGCAATTGCCGCTGGTTTCAACAAAATTATCTTTATTATCCGTAAGGATATTGAAGAAGACTTCAGAGAAGTTATTGGGAATCGTATTGAAGAAGTCGCTAAGAAGTATGATGTAGAAATTGCTTATGCATTCCAGGATTTAAAGGCATTACCAGAAGGTATTGAATGTCCTGAAGGACGTACTAAGCCTTGGGGTACTGGACAGGCAGTTCTTGCTTGTGATGGTTTAATTAATGAACCATTCGCAGTTATTAATGCAGATGACTATTATGGTAAGGAAGCATTTGTACAGATCCATGATTTCTTATTAGACTATACACCTGAAAAGCCAAATCATCTTGCAATGGCAGGATTTATCTTAAAGAATACTTTAAGTGATAATGGTGGTGTAACAAGAGGTATCTGTGCAGTGAATAAAGAAGGATACTTAACTGATGTAGAAGAAACTAAGAATATTGAAAAGACTTCTACTGGTGCACGTGTAGGAGACAGAGAAATTGATCCTAACGTAAATGTATCTATGAACTTCTGGGGATTAACTCCTGAATTCGTAAATACTTTAAAAGAAGGTTTTGTAGAATTCTTTGAAAACATCAAGGATCCACTAAAGGATGAATATTTATTACCTATCTATATTGGTGAACTTCTAAGAGAAAACAAATTAAGTGTTAAGGTATTAGAAGTACAGGATTCATGGTTTGGTGTAACATATAAAGAAGATGCACCTGTTGTAAAAGCTTCTTTTAAAGAATTAATTGACAACAACGTATATTCAACTGATTTATTCAACGATATTAAATAAGACTCCTAATTGGAGTCTTTTTTCTATACCTTCTTGAAATGTATTGTGATATGAGAACCATAGGCACGTTCAATCAGTTCATCCTCTCCTATGACCTTTACAAGATTCTTAATCTGATTTTTCAAATCTGATTTATGAATATAGAAGATGGTTGTATGTGCATGACGAGCAAGAATAAGCTGTCTCAATATATCTTTATCAGTGACATCTAGAGAATGTCCAAAGATATAGATATTCAAGCGTTCTTCCTGGGATTGTTTCAACCATGTAAGATAACGGCATCCTGTACGTTTAAAAATACGCTGATAGAACTTCTTGAATTCAATATATTCATTATCCTGATCCTTACGTTCTCCTGTGAGGTATTCATCTATTCCTAAAACTAGATCACATGTTTCTATATCATGTTCAATATTTGCTTTGCCATGAATATAATCATACTCTACTTCTGAATTACCATAGAGACGTTCATATGTATTTGTATAATTGAAGCTTAATACTTTATCTATATTCAATACTTGTAGTTTTTCTACATATTTTGGAGTGTCTAGGTGGTTCACAAATGCATCTAGATATATTTCCAGACACCTAGTTAGACGTAAGAGATCATGAGTAAGAATATTTCTTAATTCTTTAATAGGTCCCATAGAGGAAAAAGAACAACGATCTCCCCAGAAATCAAGAAGAGATGTGCCTAAATACTCATTGACTCTTGCGACCTTCTGCCCTGATTTAAACTGCGTATCACATTCAACTCTGATTTCATCAAGCTTTTGAATGACTTCAGACATCTCTTTTTCAAAATCCTTCCAGCCCTCTCCTATTGTTTCTTTTTCTAGATGAATAAGCCAAAGATTATCTTTAATAAGAGATTCTAGTTCATTGGATAATTCTGGAGAAAGATGAAGAATAAAATCTATCATACGTGAATCATAATCTAGACGAGATATATCATTCTTTTCTAACGACATACGAAATAACGTAGTAAAATCAATAAAATCCTTATAGGTTGTTGGCAAACCATGTAGTAAATCAAAGCCATTTCCTAATACAAGAAGATTCATACTTAATCCTCCTTCACTGCTTCACTTGAAAGTATTTTTAATGTTTTGAAATCATTTTTAATTCCCATCGCATATAATAAAGGCGTTTCTTCTTTATCCATCGTATACATTTCCTGCATATAGGGTTTTTCCATGAAGGTATCTAATAGGGTTTTAATTTCATCAATACATTCATGATTGATTATATTTTTATCAAATGTCGCTGTCATAAAGTTATTTTTATAGTTAATAGAAATAGAGAGGAGATAATCATATGCTACTGTCACAAAATCATCTGGTACTGAAAAGAAACTGATTCTTTCTAGTTCATTATTTGATAGATAGTTATGTAATATTTTTCCTCTCTTATATTTCTTCAACTGACCAGTATTCTTATATGTGATACTTACACCATAATAAGATATTTTCAAATCACATAAAGCATAGATATTTTCTATTTCATCAATAAATACATCATCCACAAACTTATGTAAAGCCCCTCTATTGGTAATAGATATTGTTTCCATCATGCTCACCTCTATTACCATTATAAAACAAAAAAATCCGCAAATGCGGATTTCATTACTTATTTGCTTCAATTAGATCCATAGCCTGCTTTAATACTGCAGCGCCATCCATACGACCATATGAACGCATATCAATTAACTGTGCAGGAGTTGGTGCTACTTCCTTCTTAACAGTTGCTTCAAGATATCTTACCTGTGGGCCAAGTAATACAACATCGGCTTTAGCGCCGTTTGCTTTTGCTTCATTCGCACCGACTGCCCAGATATTTGCTTCAATACCTTGTTTTTCTGCTTCTTTCTTCATTTTTTCAACAAGTAAGCTTGTAGACATACCTGCAGCACAACATAACATAATGTTTACCATATATATTGCCTCCTCAATAACCTTGTCACTATTATAATACTGTAACCGTTACCTTTAAAGTGTTTTTTATTCACCAAAATCATTTTTTATACTTACTGATAATGCTTCACTGTCCCCCTGCTTATAGTCACTCAAGATAATTTGTGATAAACTAATGTATGAATGGAGTTGATACAATGATTATAGATAAAGTAAACGATTATTTAAATAATCATTCTTCAAGTACAACTTTGCTTGAGTTATGCTTCTATATTAAAAAGAATATCCATAGAATTCCTAATCTAAGTATTGATGACATTTCAAAAGAATCTTTAATTTCAAAAGGCCAAGTATCAAAATGCATAAGAAAATTAGATTATGAAAACTATGAAGAATTTAAAAATGCGTGTATTCAATATTTAGATTTAATCTCAAAAAGAAAAAAATTCTTAAACCCTCATCAAAGTTTTGAAACAAATGTGATGCATTTTACTAAAGATTTCATTCAAAATATCCAATATATGATCAATCATATTAATTTGAAGTCAATTCAAAAACTTGTACAAGATATCAAGCAGGCAAATAAAGTATATTTATATGCACACGGTGATGTCAGATCTGTTTGTTATAATATCCAAAGAGAACTTCAGATATATGATATTCAAACAATTATCTGTGATGCTGATTTTAACAAGAATTATCATTTTCTAGATAATGATATCTTAATTGTACTAAGTACAAATGGGCATTCTTTCCATTATAATAAGCGTGTCATTAAACGCATAAAAGAATCTCATGTTGATCAATGGCTTATTACATGTAATGAAAGTATCACATTATGTCAAAAACAAATAATCGTTCCCCTGCTCGATGAAAAATACAGTGAATATATCATTAAGTACATGATAGATATTCTATTACTAGAATTACAAAACTAGTTTCCAAAATGGAAACTTTTTTGCTTTTTTCAATCTCATCTTCTATTCTATGGACAGAAAGCCAAATAACATGGAGATAGCTATGATTGTTTGTGTCAAAATAAATAGAGGAGGAACTTAATATGGGATTTAAAGAAGGATTCTTGTGGGGAGGTGCCACTGCTGCCAATCAGGTTGAAGGTGGCATATTTGAAGATGGCCGTGGTTTAGCCAATGTAGATTTAATGCCTCACGGAACAGATCGTTATGCGATTGGGACTGGAGAAAAATGGATAGACCGAATTGATGATCATTATTTTCCAAGTCATCAAGCCGTTGATTTTTACCATCACTATAAGGAAGATATTGCTTTAATGGGAGAAATGGGATTTAAAACTTTTAGATTATCTATCGCCTGGACAAGAATTTTCCCTCTTGGTGATGAGTTGGAACCTAACGAAAAAGGACTATTGTTTTATGAAAATATTTTTAAAGAATGTAAAAAATATGGGATTGAACCATTAGTCACAATTAATCATTTTGATTGCCCAATGCATTTAATTCATAAATTTGGTGGCTGGCGTAATAGAGAAATGATTGATTGTTTTGTCAAATTAGCTAAAGTATTGTTTGAAAGATATAATGGTTTAGTTAAATACTGGCTTACTTTTAATGAAATCAATATGATTCTTCATTTCCCATTTGTAGCAGCAGGGTTAAGATTTAAAGAAGGTGAAAATAGAACACAAGCTATGATTACCTGCGCACATCATGAATTAGTTGCAAGTGCTCTAGTTACAAAATTAGCTCATGAGATAAATCCTGAAAATATGATAGGTTGTATGCTTGCTGCGGGTTCTTATTATCCTGAAACATGTAATCCTGAAGATTATTGGAAATCAATTTGTGATGATAGAGAAAGTTATATGTTTATTGATGTGCAGTCACGAGGCTATTACCCAAACTATGCCTTAAAATGGATTGAAAAAAGAAATGCAGAAATACCATTTGCAGAGAATGATGTAAATATTTTAAAGGAGAATACAGTAGATTTTATTAGCTTCTCATATTACTCATCTCGTGTTTCTAGTGCTAATCCTGACAAGGGAAAACAAACAGAAAGCAATATTTTTGCTTCAGTTGTTAATCCATATTTAGATACAAGTGATTGGGGATGGCAAATTGATCCCTTGGGATTAAGAATCACTATGAACGAAATTTATGATCGTTATCAAAAGCCATTGTTTATTGTTGAAAATGGTTTAGGGGCCAAAGACAAGATTGAAGAAGATGGTTCTATTCAAGATGACTATCGTATTGAATACTTAAATAAACATATTCAAGCAATGAAAGATGCAGTGAATGAAGATGGTGTTGATTTAATGGGATATACAACTTGGGGATGTATAGATCTTATTTCTAACGGAACGGGTGAAATGGAAAAGAGATATGGCTTCATTTATGTTGATAGAGATAATGATGGTCACGGTACTTTTAAACGCATAAAGAAAAAATCTTTTGATTGGTATAAAAAAGTCATTGCAACTAACGGTGAAGACTTAGATAATTAATCATAATAGAGTAGACGAGAAATAGTATCAATTCTAAGATTAATCAATATTACTGCGTCTCCCATTCCACCGTATGTAACAAGTCTCGTATACGGCGCTACATTTACGTGATAATTTCAAACTAACTTTGATAGTAATTAAGGGGATTGACCAAGCCAGGTCTATCCCCTATTCTTTTACCCAAAATTTAGGATTAATAGTGAACTACCTCGACTTAATACTCCGTATTTGAAGTCAAGGCTTCTAGGATGCTTACGCATCCGTTTAAGAAGATTGACCACCTATTGCTAGGCAATCCTTATTCTTATTGTGTGTCTACTTCGCCTCTACTGTATAGAATATTTACATCCACAACGCTACTTTTACGCATGATATTTAATGCGCCATTTACATCTACCTAAGGTATGATACGTATTTCCTTCACTTCAACCTTTATGGTATCGGCTTGTAGTTCACTGCGCTTGGCGATAATTACCTGTGATCGGACTATCTGCGACTGAATTAGTGCCCTGCTCAGTACAAAAAAAGGCAGATATGCATAGATGAGCATATTTGCCTATAAAGTCTTCTTTATTCAACAAATTCTATTTCTGTGACAGAAGAGTAGAGTTTAGAAATACTTGTTTCAAGCAAAGCAATAACGCGACCTGTAAAAATCATAGAAATCACGGTTCCTAGACCAATACCCAAAATACCACCTGTAAAGACAAAGCCAATAATAAGAGATATTACAATGGAAATCCCATCAAAGAGATTCTTACCAAACCCAAATCCCTTATGACACTTTTCTCCAATAACACTTGCTAAGCCATCTGCAGGATTAGGTACTATTTTCATACCTACAGTGAGTGATGCACCAATACCCGTAATTGCAATTGCAAGAATAAGCATAACTATACGAGCTGGAAAGCGAGAAGCGACGGGAATAACTCCATCAAATAATTGAATAAAAAAGCTTGTGACAAGACTGGCTGGAATCTGTAAGAATTGAAAATAATCAAACTTCTTACCTAGTAAAATCCATTGAATAATGACAAGTAAAACATAATAGATAAAAGTCATTACACCAATAGGAATATGAGTGAGATAGGCGATATTATAGGCTACAGAGATGATGGGTGACACACCTAATTGTGTCTTTGTATTGAGATCAATACCACAGCCTAAAATTAATAATCCAAGAAGATAAATTCCAATTCTTTTATAATTCAGTTCCGTCATTATTTAACTCCCTTTGAAAAACCATGCATGCTTGTCATCTGCTTCTGTAATTCTAGATCATCTCTCTTGATCCATTCAGCCACTGCATCATCCTTAGATGTATGAACGGATAAAACATGCACAGTATCATGATTTTTTTCATTTTCAATATAATACTTATGGAAAATATTTTCTACAAATTTTTTAATATCTTCTTCTGATTGATAATGAAGATCACGATAATCGAAGGTAGAGTATTCTCTTTTTGTTTGTATACGACAATGTTTGACTTCTGATACAATCCAATAAATTCCTCTGTTTTGAATCTTCTTAGAAATATGACTGATTTCAATAGACATAGGGTCCTGTTTTTCCTTACATTCTAAAATAGATTCATCTAGAGTACGATATAAAACATAAGTGTTCTCATAATCACCTTTAGACGTTTTAAAGCCATCACGAATCATTCCTAAACTCTTAAAGCCTACTGCATCTAAAACTGTCTTTAATGTTTTAGTGACTGTATTTAATTGCATAATTGCATATCCAGCTTTAAATGCTTGTTCTAAAGAGTCCTTAATCAGACTATCTAGTTCTTTCTTATAGTCAGCTTTAATTGCATAAGAACAAGTTGCAATATGCTTACAATGTCCGGTTCCCAAAGATTTAATCAAATACGCACCTACTAATAGATGATCATCAAGCATCACACCACAATATGATGCTGATTCAATAAAATCATCAAGAACAGGTGTGTCTTCTTCAAGATAAAGTCCTGTTTCAATCACTTCATTAAAAAGAGAAACAACTTCTTTTATATCTTCTTTCTGGCATTTCCTTTTAATGATGTTCATTTGATCCACCTCCCATTAATATATAAATCAATGAAGCCATCATTAATTCCTTTCTACAGAACGTATAATACGACTTCATATCCATTGCTTCCTTGTATTTCATTTGATGTAGAAAGAATCCCACAATCGATTCTCTATTGAGATGATTTTGTAAGAAAGATAGATTCACCTTTGTCAGACTTAGTTCCTGAGGGAAATAATCCTTCTCCATATATTTCTCAAATGCATTACGAATCATATTTTTGTATTCTTCAAACGCATAAACCTTTAAATCATCAAAACCCATTAATTCTCCAATAAAATCTAAAGTAATATATGTATAATCTTTGAGATTTAAGATCATTTGATGATTGGCTTCTAATAATAAAGATGTCAGTTCTGAAGAATTACTATTAAAGAATCCTCTCATTTCTTTTTCCATCATCAATAATTGTTTATAGTAATCATGAAATACTGTCTGATTTGAAGGAAGAAAAGTATACTGATTGCCTTCATAATTTCCAAATAACTTATAAGCCATTAAGTAGCCCAAACGCTTATTTCTTTCTAGTGCATCCTTATTAAAGTCCATAAAACCACCTAAATCAACTGGTGGACATGAATAAAGAATAGAAGGACGATTGATATATTGTGGATGAACTGGAATAAGATGCATATCCACTACGACTATTTCATCAGCTCCCATATCTAAAGCAAGATCAATAGGAAGGTTATCACTAAATCCCCCATCAATATACTTATTACCATTTATTTCTGTCATTGGAAAGACTGGAAAACAGGCACTACTTGCAAGTAAATAGTCAAGCATATGACCTCTTTCCATTTCTGATTTAGTCTTATAACATGCTTTCATGCTTGGAAACTGCACTGTACATATACCAAAATCAATAGGTGAAGATAATAAGCGTTCTTCATCCATAAGTCCACGGCAGTGTTCTACAAAAGGGGTATTATCAGCCCCTTTGTTTTTGAAATAGTATTTCAAAAAAGATTGTGCAAGAGATGTCTGCTGCGCAATGGATTCTTTAAGTTCTGACAAGTTACTTCCCTCTTCCTTATTAAATAAAGAAGTTGTCATAAAGTCATCTTTTAAATCAGTCAAATCAGGTGCATTATTAAAGACATGATCCATATCTAATATATTCCATGTATACTCTAATCCTTCATAGTCTCCCATAGCAACTAATGCACCATTGAGCGCGCCAATAGAAGTTCCTGTCACAATATCAAAATGTTGGTTTAATTCTTTTGCAGCAAGTAAGAAACCAGCTTCATAGGCTCCTTTAGATCCTCCACCACTTAATACAATGGCTCTTTTCATAGAGTTTCATCTCGATTCGTATCATGAATGATTTTCTTCATGAATTTCATTTCTTTATTGAATTCTGTAAAGCGTGACATCTTCCATTCCCAGTTAGGAGATCCAATAGTACCTGGAGTATTAAAGCGTGATGTTTCTGGTTCTCCTAAAAGATCCCATACTGGAATAATGACAGATTCAGCAGGTAAATCCATACAATAATGAATCATCTGACGATGTAATTTACGTTCCTTATAACCATCTAATAAGAGTTCTACATCCTTTAAGCTATCTTTATCAAGATTATCATACCATCCCATTAATGTATCATTATCATGTGTACCGCTATAAACAACAACCTTATCAAAATCAAATTCATCTTTGTAATGGAACTGGAAGATATACATTCCCTTGAAATTATAATGATCTCTTAGTTCATACACTTCATCTCTTAATAAGCCTAAATCTTCTGCAAGAATATGTGTATCTGGATATTCTTCAAATAATTTGTCAAATAGTGCATAGCCTGGTGCTTCTACCCATTCCCCTACTACTGCAGTTGGTTCTGATGCTGGAATCTTCCAATAAGTATCAAATCCACGGAAATGATCAATACGTACTTCATCATAAAGCTTATTCGCACTATGAATTCTATCAATCCAAAACTTGAAATTTGTCTTTTCTAGATGATTCCAGTCATAGATAGGGTTACCCCATCTTTGTCCAAATTCACTAAAAT
Organism: Catenibacterium faecis; assembly: GCF_014306455.1. Taxonomy (NCBI): domain Bacteria; kingdom Bacillati; phylum Bacillota; class Erysipelotrichia; order Erysipelotrichales; family Coprobacillaceae; genus Catenibacterium; species Catenibacterium faecis. Next base: position 11,999 of record NZ_JACRWG010000027.1, on the reverse strand, counting down.
AATCAGGTGGTACACCTGCTACAAATGAAGGTGTGCCATCTTCTTCTAATAAGAAGTCTTCCTGATCTAACCAGCAATCAGCACTATCTAATCCTACATAGATAGGCATATCCCCTATAATCATAATACCCTGATCATTCGCATATTTCTTTAATGCATACCATTGTTTGAAGAAATAATACTGTAAAAACTCCTGATAATTGATTTCTTTCTCAAAAGGTAATAGTTCAAAAGATTGATGTTTAGGGAACTCCTTATATTCCTCATGCCACTCTGTCCATGGCTTTCCCTCATTTGTTAATTTAAAAGTACGAAATAATGCATAACCCTCAACCCATTTATTGTCTTTTATAAACTGTTTAAAATCATCATTAAATTCAAATCTTTTATATGCGAGTCTTAATAAGTCTTCTTTATGTGTACGTACAGCTTCATATTCCACTGTTTCAGCCTGTTTATTAAATGTTTTTAATTCATCTTTTTCAAGTAATCCATCATTAACTAAATCTTCTAAATCAATATAAAGTTCATCACCCGCATAAGATGAATATGGCTGATAAGGTGAATTCCCATATGCTAAAGGATTAAGTGGTAAGATCTGCCAGATCTTTACATCTGATTTCTTTAGCTGATCTACAAATGTATATGCGTTCTTTCCAAAATCTCCTACACCATAAGATGATGGTAGTGCAGAGATAGGACATAGTATTCCTGCCTTCATATTAATAACCTAACTCCTGTCTCATAATAATTACATGGATTCTATCCTTGTTTCCCTGGTGTGCAAGTTTGACATAAGATGCACAAATTCTTTGATCTGACATGCAATTGACACACTTACCAGCAACAGCACATCCTGTTTGACGGTGTAATCTAATCGCATTTGCCGGTGCTGACACGTTTTTAATATGGTCAATAGCTTCTTCTTCTGATTCAAAGATCTTATTGACACCTGCAACGACATAAACATCCTTAGGCCCATAGATCATTGCAGCCACTCTATTACCATTGCCATCAATATTATATAAACAGCCATCTGTTGTCATTGCATTGGTACTCGTTAAATAAATATCCGCATTAAATGCTTCATGATGTATTGCGTTGATTTCTTCTTTAGTTAATCCTTTAGCATAACGATCAAGGAACTTCACATCACTTGCACGCACTAAATCTAATACATGCATTTCATCAAGTGACATAGAACCACCTACTGCCACTACCTTTTGGTCCTTGAAAATTGTCTTAAAATAATCATGAAGTTCTTCTTCTGTATTAAATACATTACAAGTCATGTTATTTCTTTCTAATGCTTTCTTTAATCTTTCAATTTTTAAATCATACATACCCAATAAATTCTTATCCATAAAAACACCTCTCTGTGCTCTATTATAACATATCAAAGTGCGTTATAATAAATAAAAAAGGAGGTTTAACCATGAGCAAGAAACTACTCGTTGTTGTAGATTATCAGAATGATTTTGTGGATGGTGCACTTGGATTTGAAAAAGCAACCAAGATTGCCCCTTATATCATTTCATTAGTAAAGAAATATGAAGAAGAAGGTGAAGATGTCTGGTTTACTAAAGATACACACTTTAATAACTATCTAGAGACACAGGAAGGTAAGAATTTACCTGTACCTCATTGTATCTCACAGACAAAAGGACATGAACTTTACGGAGAATTACAGTCTTTAAGTAGAAATCATACAGTGATTGAAAAAAATACTTTCCCATCTTTAATGCTTGCGAACTTATTAAAAGATACAGCTTACGAAGAAGTAAGAGTAGTAGGAGTAGTGACTGATATTTGTGTGATTTCTAATTGTATTATGATTAAGAGTGCGCTTCCTGAAGCTTTAATTGAAGTAGATACAAAAGGATGTGCTTCTTTTGATGAAAACCTAGAAAAAGCAGCTCTTACAGTATTAGAAAAGAGTTTGCAGGTTAAAGTGATTTAGTGTTATTTTTCTGTTTTCCATAAATAATATAAATTGTTTTGTATTATTTCCTCATTTTGTATTGCATCTAGCAAATGATAGTACTATAATGAGAACAATTCTAAAGGGGGATTTTAATAATGGAAATCAAAGTAGAAAGAGCAAAGACTCTTAAAGAAAAGCCAGATCAGTCAAATCTTGGCTTCGGTAAATATTTTACAGATCATATGTTTGTATATGATTGGGATTCTGAAAAAGGATGGCATGATGCACGTATTGTACCATATGCTCCAATTCAGATGGATCCAGCTACAATGGTCCTTCACTATGCACAGGAAACTTTTGAAGGCTTAAAGGCTTATCGTGATCCAGAAGGAAATGTTCAGTTATTCCGTCCAGAAATGAATGCGAAACGTATGAGAAACTCAAACAAACGTTTATGTATGGCTGAATTACCAGAAGAAGACTTCGTAGAAGCTGTAGAAACTCTTGTTAAGTATGAACAGGATTGGATTCCTACTGCACCTGAAACTTCTTTATATATTCGTCCATTCATGTTTGCGACTGAACCAGGTGTTGGTGTTCATCCAGCAAATAAATATAAATTCGTTATTATCTTAACACCAGTTGGAAACTATTATCCTGAAGGTGTTGCACCAGTTAAGATTTGGATTGAAGATGAATTTGTAAGAGCTGTTAAGGGTGGTACTGGTTTCACTAAATGTGGTGGTAACTATGCTGGTTCACTTGCTGCTCAGGTAAAAGCTGAAGAACATGGTTATACTCAGGTATTATGGCTAGATGGTCAGGAAAGAAAGTATGTTGAAGAAGTTGGTTCTATGAACATCATGTTCTTAATCAACGATACAGTAGTGACTGCACCTCTTGAAGGTTCAGTACTTCCAGGTGTTACAAGAGATTCTATGCTTACAATTCTTCGTGACTGGGGCTATAAAGTAGAAGAGCGTCATCTAAGTGTTGATGAATTAATGGAAGCAGGACGTACTGGTGCTTTAAAAGAAGCTTGGGGTACAGGTACTGCAGCAGTTATTTCTCCAGTTGGTGAATTATGTTATAAGGGTGAAGAAGTTCTTATCAATGACTTCAAGACTGGTGAATTAACTCAGAAATTATATGATACTTTAACAGGTATCCAATGGGGTAAACTTCCAGATAAGTTCAACTGGATTCATAAAGTAAAATAATCAAAAAGCGCTTCGGCGCTTTTTTTTGTGCTTATAATTAAGTAGTCTAGAATGAAAGAGAGTATAAGATATATAAAATTGACAGGAGAATGCACGATTAGAGTCCATCAAGGAAAAACAGAACTATGACAATAAGATGACCAAAAAAATAGTGCGTAAGCACAACAATAGAATCAAAGACTACAGCACACATTGTGATTAATTACTGTCTTGATAATGATATAGGAACACTTATCGTGGGCTATAATGAAACACTTCAGAAGTATTCCAATATAGGTAAAAGTAATATGATATCCCCTATAAGATACTTCAAGATAAGCTTGAATATCTCTGTAAATCAAATGGCATCATACTTGCAATATAGGAAGAATCGTACACCTCAAAGGCCAGCTTTTGGGATAAGACCATTTCAGTAGAAAGAGAATAAATCGTGGACAGTATAGAATTGCTGATGAGAATGTACTAAATGCAGATATAAATGGTTTTGGATACAAGTATCCTATACGATAGAGGCGAAGTAGACATGCAATAACAATAAGGATCAACTAGCATTAGGTGAAGATTTAAATACTAAGCAACTAAAAACTCCGACTTAATTTTAAAATTAAGCCGGAGTGGTCTATTTGCTGTGTTTTCCAATAATAAATACAGCAGCTCCAATAATTATGATTAAAGAACCACATATTGTCAATAAATAGGAAACAACCATATATTTCTCCTTGAGAGGACAACTTCCTTATAAAGATAGTAACATTTATTGGTTCAAAAGTGTAGTGTTTTTATTGAAAACAAAAGAAAAAATGCGATTTTAGTCGCACTTTTCCTATCTATCTTCGATATTTTTATATTCTTTAAGTTCTCCCACAAATTTAGTGGCAGGTCTAACAATTCGTCCACTATAAAGCTTAGATTCAATATTATGAGCAACCCATCCAACTGTTCTACCAATTACAAAGAGTAATGTATAAAGATCTTCAGGAATGCCAAGCATATCATAAACTAAACCACTATAGAAATCGACGTTTGTACAGACATGAATACCTTTTCGCTTATAGATTTCCTCAATCGCAATAGCTGAGAATTTTCTATAAAATTCATATTCATCATGTCTAAATTTCTCATATGATAATTCTTCACATTGTTTTGCTAGGATTTCACTACGTGGATCACTTAATGTATATACAGCATGTCCAATACCATAAATAAGTCCTGTATGGTCATTAAAGTCCCCATCTAAGATGTCCTGGACTATTTGTCTAATACGAAGTTCTGAAGCTTGTATACCAATTTCGTTAATAACAAGTTCCATCTGCTTTTTAACCGCTAAGTTGGCCCCACCATGTTTTGGACCCTTCAATGAACCAATGGCCCCTGAAATAGCTGAATAGATATCTGTACCAGTAGAAGATATAACAACATTTGTGAATGTAGAGTTGTTACCTCCACCATGATCAGCATGAAGAATAAGTGCAGTATTAAGTACTTCTGCTTCCTTATTAGAGAAAGTACCATCTCTTCTTAATAAATATAAAATCTGTTCAGCAATAGAATAATCATAATTCTGATGATGAATAATCATAGATCCTTTATCAAAGTGGTGTACCTTTGATTGATATGTATAGCTGACAATAACAGGAATCTTCGCAATCAAATCAATTCCCTTATATAATGTTTCTAATACACCTACATTATCTGGATCATCATCATAGCTATAAAGCATCAATACTTCTCTTTGTAGCTTATTCATGAGATTCTTCTCTGGATAGCCTAGAATATTCAATTCTAGGTATCTTTCAGGCAAGGTGTAATGATCGCTAATCGTCTTCTTAAAGTGCTCCAATTCCTCTCTATTTGGTAAATAACCAAATAGAATTAAGAAGCAGACTTCTTCATATAAGAAACGACGACCTTTTCCATTCTCGACAATATCCTTTACATTGATACCACGATAATACAATGTACCATAGTCATCAACTTTTTCACCATCAACCTTCTTATACCCCACTACATCTGATATATTTGTCAAACCAACTAATACACCAGTACCATCTTCATTACGTAAGCCTTTCTTTACAGAATACTTCTTATAAAGTTCACCAGGAATAGCTGTTTCATCCAATGATTTCTTAAAACAATCCTTTATATTCTGATCCATATCACCAACTCCTTTTTTGAAGGTTGAATCTATTCTATCACATTATCTTTAGATTGTATACAAGTATTCTTATTAATATTTGAACTTTATTTAGTTGTTTTATAATTATCCACACTGCTATTTGTCTTATATATAAAAAAAGAAGGATTACTCCTTCTCTTAATCAATCCATCCAAAATGACGACATGCATACTCTATACCATCGTCTGTAGAATCTTTAGTAACAAAATCTGCTTTTTTCTTTAAGTCTTCTACACCATTACCCATCGCAATAGATGTCCATTCCTTCTTGAACATAACAAGATCATTCTCACCATCTCCAAAAACTACAACATCCTTAATATCAGCCTTTAAGTATTCCATCATCTTGATAATGCCTTTTTCTTTTGCATCATGCTGATAAGTAAGATAAGGTGATACAAAGCGGATATGCCCCACTGTATCTCTTAAAGTAAGTTCTTCTTCTTTGTCTTCTGGAATCGCAATATAAATCTTATAGATATCCTTCAAATCATCATAGTTTAATGACTTATCAAGAATATAACGAGTTGGTTCCTGTCTTTCTCCTACCTGTTCAATAAAGTGTTCATCCTTCATCACTACATCAATACTATCATTAACAGCAACTAATATTCCAAAGCCTTTTTCATCTGCTTCATGAATTAGAGCTAAAGCCTTTTCTCTATCTAATGGACTATTAGTAACAAGTTCATCATTATAAATAAGTGCTGCCCCACCATTAGAAACAAGATTATGAATACCAAGCATCTTAGCAGTATCTTTTGTTTTATAATAAGCACGTCCTGTCGCAATTGCGACAAAATGTCCTTTATCCTGTAATTTTTTAATTGTTTCTAATGCACTCGGTACCGGAATACCTGTTTGTATATCTGTCAAAGTGCCATCAATATCAAAGAAAAAATATTTTTTATCCATGCTTCTCCCTCTTCCAACGTCTATATTCAGTTATGTTATCTAATGCTTTTGTGATAAGTGCGACTAAATAATAAGCAACAACACATTCAAAAGCTACTACTATAATAACACGTAAGTCCGTAATAGGATACATATAAAAATAGGTTGGAATTGCATAAAGGCAACCAATAGTAAGCAGGATGTTTAAACCAATATTAAACTTTCTTAAAAAATTGAGTGGTTTAGAAACCTTAAATAATACAATAAAGCTAATAAATATAGTCGCTAAGAAACTATATGTAGAAAAGTATTTCGCATTTAAGAAGAACATCCATTTTAATAAGAAATTAAACAGTACAAGCACTACAACACTTAAAGCACATGGAAGTGCTGTATGAATCACATGTGTTAAGAAGCCCTTAGAACTCATTGTTGTATCGTGTTCAAGAGTAATAATGAATGATGGTAATCCAATTGCCATACCACTTACTAAAGAGAGCTGGAAAGGCGTAAATGGATAAGTTAAGCAGAAGAATCCAAAGATCAGACTAAGAATTGTAGAATAAATAGTCTTAGTTAGATATAGTGAGCTGACCTTTTCAATATTCGCAATGATGACACGACCTTCGTTTACAATTTCCTTCATTGAACTGAAGTTAGAATCTAATAATACAATATGTGCTGCCTGCTTAGCCGCATCTGCTCCATTGGCCATCGCGATACCACAATCTGCATCTTTAATTGCAAGGACATCATTGACACCATCACCCACCATACCAACAACATGACCATTTTCTTGGAAAGCTTTGATAATCAATTGTTTCTGTTCTGGTTTAACACGTCCAAAGACACATGTTTCTCCTAATACTTGTTTCATTTCTTCTACAGTATCAGGGAGAGTCGAAGCATCCATATAATTATTTGCGTTATCAAGCCCTGCAAGAGTGCATACACGAGAAACTGTAAGAGGGTTATCTCCTGAAAGGACTTTAATAGAAACACCCTGAGATTTGAAATAATCAAATGTATCATGTGCATCTTCTTTAATGATATCACTAATAGTAATAAGACAAACTGGAGTAAGAGAATGATAATGTCCCTCTTCTAAATAATCTGCTTCTCCTAACAGTAATACACGTAATCCAAATTCAGAGTAACCACTGACCTGATCTAAGATTTCTTTATTATCAGTCAAGAATTCAGGAGCACCTAATACAAAAGAACGATTATCATCAAAAGTTATTGCTCGATATTTACGTTCTGAAGAAAATGGTACTTCTGATTTCTTATGATATTTATCATTTTTAGTGAAGTAATTCATTAAAGCTTTCTGAGTTGGGTTGATATCATCTACTAAGAAAGCAAATGAACCCATAATATCGCAAATCATCTCACGCGTATATTGATTACTAATAGGAACAATATGTTTAACTTTAAGTTCACCTGTTGTGATAGTTCCTGTCTTATCAAGACATAGTACATCTACTCTGCTTAATGCTTCAATAGATTCCATCTGTTGAACAAGAGCTTTCTTTTTTGCAAGACGACCAACACCTAATACAAAAGATAAAGAAGTAAGAAGGACAAGTCCTTCAGGGATCATACCTATAACACCACCTACTGTTTTAACTAATGCGGTATTAAAGTCATTTGGCATGGCCTTATATTGTGCTCTAAAGAGTAATAGACCGACTGGCACAATAATAATACTCATAACCTTAATAATCTTCTCAATAGAATCTCTCATCTCACTAGACGCAAGATTCTTATGTTTTGCTTGGTTCACTAGCTTTGTAGAATAGTTTGCATTCCCTACACGGATTACTTTTGCATAACCACTTCCTGCCACAACGAAGGTTCCTGCATAGATTTCATCGTTCTCCTTCTTTTTAACAGGTACTGATTCCCCAGTCAAAAGAGATTCATTGATTTCTAATGCATGATTTTCTACAACCTTACAGTCTGTGCCAATCTGATTGCCAGCTGTCAAGAAAATAATATCATCCATAACAAGTTCTTCTACAGGAACATCAATCAGCTGACCATTACGAAGTGTTTTAACTTTTTCTACTGTAACAACACTTAGCTTATCAATAGTTTTCTTAACCTTGAACTCCTGAATGATACCTAATATTGTATTAGCTACCATAACTCCAATAAAAGTTAAGTTCTGCAGCTGTCCTGAAATCACAATCAAAACAGCTAAAAATATATTTAGAAAGTTGAAATATGTAAGAGTATGTTGTCTCACAATTTCCTTTTTAGTTTTAGAAATAGACTGACCTGTATAGTTCACCTGTCCTTGTTCTATTCTTTCTTGTACCTCTTGTTGTGAGAGGCCTTTTAATTCATTCATATCCACCACTCCTCATCTATTGCACTATCTTAACAAAGAAAAGTGTATTATTTGTGTACTTTCACCTTAATTTTTTCTTAAATAATAGATATAATTAACTTATCTTCCAATGAAAGGGGTTATATTTATTATGAAACATTTATATACGATGTAAAATTGGCTTGTTTCCTAGACTTTTTACCCCTTGTTACTGATTTGTTACTAGTTTAGTACATTCTTTGTGGCGCATCATATATTTATAACGCTCCTTTTAGTATTAGAAACATCGAAATTAAAACGCAAAAAACTATCATTGCTTACTGATATTTTTTATATAAAATTATCATAAATGTATCAATGCGCAATGACATATGTATAATTTTATGATATCCTCTAATAAAAAAAGGAGGTAAGGAAAGTGGAAAAGAAGTTAAAAAAATGCTTCGAATATTGGACCTATTCGAAGCGCTAGTGATTAGAGTAATTTCCTTAATCGGTTGGATTTTGATTCTAATCAAACTATTTAACTAAGTAGGTTGAGAGGCTTGTCCTCTCTTCCTATCACTATTATAAAACCACTTTTCAAAGAAAACAATGGAAAAATTAATTTTAAAAGCTATCGAATTGATTGGACTTATTGCCGTATTACTATTCTTGATTTCAAAATTATTCTAAGGAGGATCAAATCATGTCAACTGAAGCACAGAAGAAAGCTAGCGCAAACTATGCTAAGAAGATGACGAAATGTGTCAATCTTGCATTCAATAAAAAAACAGATGCAGACATTCTAGAAAAACTTGATCATGTCGAATCTAAAATGGGTTACATTAAAAAACTTATAAGAGATGATATTGAGAAAGCAAAAAAGGACCAGAGCAATTAAGCCCTGGTCTTTTCTTATGAATATAAATTGTTGTGTAGTCGAGATCTAATAGAAATTAAGTCGTGTTTATTCAACATCTTTATGAATAAACTCATGATAAAACTTAAATTAGACTTTTTTCAAATATCTTTTAGCAACCCAACCACTTGGAATCTTTGCCCAATCCCCATCGAATCTAAAAACTGTAACACGAGTTCCGTAATCAATACATCCGTCCTTATCGTAATCGTGAGTCTTGGCATCCTTAGTTAATTCGTTGTGTGTCTTGACTCTGTATTTCATTCCTGGTCCTGTGTGTACCTTTAAGTCACTAGCAGCAATCATATAAGTACCTAAAGCACTAGAAACATTACTCTGCGGTTTAGGTGTAGGAGTTTCAACAGCTGTGTCTCCTGAAGCAGTTACAACGTCACCTAAATCAATTAATCTTACTTTATTTTCTCCGATTGTAGTAACAACACAGCCGAAAGTTTCTTCACTTTCTGACTTATATCTTATACTCTAGCGACAGTCTAAATTTTAGACTTCATATCTTCATTTACAAATAAAGCATCTGCGCCTGTTCTATTAATTCATTTGATTAATGCTTCACAGAATGCACTGGCATTTGCTTCTAACTTAGCCATTGTTGATAAGTCATAGTAAGCACCTGTGTTAAATTCTGTTGTCTAACCAACTAAGAACTTGTCTAAGCCATCAAAAGTTTCAGAGTTTGTTGCTGAATCTCCATTGATCATAGCATTGTGGAATGTTCCAATTGCTGAGATGACCTTTTCATCAATTTGGTATGCCATGTTATCGTACATGCCTTCTGCATCCTTAATAACACGGTCAATTTCAAAAGAACCACCGAATACCTTTAAGTTAACGGCTTTCTGTTCTAATTTTGCTTCACTAGAAGCATATTCAGTATTTAAAGCACGGAATGCAGTGTTAGAAGGTAATTTAGTCTGTACATATCCGTATGTTAATGTAGAGCCTCCACTTGGTGAGACCGCATTGTCAAATGGTAATAATTCTAATACTTCAGAATGTCTGATAAAAGAGTCGACTACCTGTTCAGCGACTTTGTCATGCATTCCAACTTTCATGTCTTTTAATAAAATTGGCATATATTAATCCTCTCTTTATTCTTTATTTTCATATCTGTTTCTGATTGCTCCTGTCAAAGTGGCTGGTTCAGGAGTATCGTCGGGTTTTCCACCCGGTAAGTGATTCTCATCGAAATTCTTAGATGCTTCTGCTTCGAACTGATTAGGATAAATAGTCTTTAGGTTCTTCAACTTGTCATCAATGCCTTTTAACTTGCCGTTTTCATCAAGCTCGGCTTTAAAATCACTGTCATTACCTAATTTGAATAGTAAATAATCAATGTCGTCAGCCTTGGCACCAGCTGAAAGAAGTTCAATCTTTAATGCTGACTCTGTCTTTGCTTTTTTAAGTTCTTCCTGCTGATCTCTGATAGTTGTCTCAAATTCTGCAATCTTAGTGGCCATATCTTCACCTTTTCCAGCCGATTCTTTTAGATCATCAATAAGCTTCTGAGCGTCCGTTAAATCAGTTTCTTTCTGATTTAATAATTTCTCAAGATCCGTATATTTGTTTTTATCAACGTATTTACCACTTGCTAGATTTGCAATCTTAATCTGTTTATCCTTATTCGCTTCATTGCCGTTATATGCATTTACTGCATTAGCCACCTGTTCAAATAACTCAGTGCCTAGAATATCCTTAAGAAAATCCATGTAATACCTCTCTCCGCTTCGTTTTTAAATCTAGTGTCTTCTAGTGCGGTCGCAGTTTTAACATCATGCTGGATGAATTTTTAAACCTTTTAAATGCCATGTCCAGGGCAAAATAAAAAGAGCCTACGTCTAGCCTCTGTTTCTATTTCTGTTTAATACATTGTTTTTATTCTTGTATTGCGGTGGATCATGAGAAAGTTCTACAGTCTCATAGAACTCATGACCGCATATCATGCACTCATAGTGCGTTTTTCTGATTGCACAGCCTCTGTTTTTATCGAAGTATCTTCTTGATTCTACTTCAAAATAACAGTGCCTGTGTGGTCGCAGTCCTTCAGACATTAAATGCCTCCTTTCAGGGTAAAATAAAAACGGTTCCTCAGAACCGTTAAATATCTTTTTTTTACTTTCTCTTGCCTTTTTTCATTCGTTCAATGAGTGCTTTTCGACGATTAGAACCTTTGCGAAGAAGCATCACCCTATCTTTGTATCTACTGTTGAAATCGTTTTTGTAATAATCAATCCCTGTTAAAGGGTCTTCAATAAAGTCTTTACTTACTGACTCATTTTCTTTTAAAATGCCATATTTATGAAGTTGGCCATCTATAAACTTTTCCGTGTCTCGCCTCATTTCTTCAGTCATTTCAAATTCTCCGGTTATCGTTGCTTTTAAAATACCTTTTTCAAGTTCCTCATTCATAGATTGTTAAACCGCAAACTCTACCCATAATATAAACTAATAAAACCGCAAATTAAATTAATAAACAGGTGGAAAATGTGCCTTTTATGACGGCATAATCTTCCACCTGTTTTTGTGATCTG
>NZ_JACRWG010000026.1:0-33923 GCF_014306455.1 Catenibacterium faecis | reverse complement strand
TGACGTTTCTAAATTAACTAAACCATAAAATTCAACTATTCTATTTTTTCTAAATTATTCAAACTTGTTTTTAAGTTTGTCTTTTTTTATACGTTTTGATTGATTTTTGTTTCACACTTCTACCCCAGCGTTGGAAGTGCCTGTTTGGACGGACAGGCACTTTTATTTTGTTTAGATGCTTCGTGATATTATCTATCTTTTCTTTAATTCTTTCCTTCAATCCAAACATAAAGCAGTACAGAAAATTCGTGTCATGAATAATAGCTTGCAGCTGCGTTATGTTCGTTACATATTCTTTAGTATCTGGTGTATGTCTGTTCTCTAATTCCTGATTCATTTCCTTTCTTATAACACCAGCTATATTATGAAACAGAACCTTAGCATATATATCATTTCTTGCAACATCTCCATCACTGCTTATATGTCTCTCAACTTCCTGTGTTGTCTTCATTGTCTTATACGAAACCTCTATATCCCATCTTCTTGAGTAGATTTCCATGATTTCAGCAGTTGTGAAGCTTTCGCTACTAAGATTAGTGAAATATATCAGTTTTTCACAGTGCTCCTTATTCTTATTATCAGTATATCGATACTCTCTTTTAATGACTCTGATTCTAAGGGTTGGATTTTCTTTTCTCAGTTCCTTGGCTTCTGGAGAAAATCGAAATCTTTTAAGCCATTTTTCATCAATTTCAACTTCAATCCATTCATCATCTGATTCCATGCTCGCAACCTGCTTCTTATAGAAGTTTGATTTCCCTCTGATGACATAACTGTATCTTAGGTCTTCCAGGTGAGATATGATTTCAGCAGATCCATAATTTCTGTCAGCCAGATAGATGACTTTTTGATTTTCCAGCACCTCCCTTGTCCTGTAGAGATGTTCAAAGGCTAGAGGCGTCTCAGAATAGGGAGCCTGCTTCAATGAAAAATCTATAAACAGTCCGTTAGTAACATCATATAGTCCTCCTGCCTTTGACTGCACCTTCTTCACATCAAACATATCACGTACATGACTTCCAAGCGCGAACTGAAATTCATTGATATTAAGCAGATTATAAGGAATCTCCATATAGGTACCATCCTCTGCAATGAGAAGATGATCTCGGTATTTTTTAGGAAGTGAAGTTGAATAATAAATAGATGCGAACTGATTAATAAGATATGTGAAGACATTAGGGTTGAGTTTTCTTATGGCTTTATTGAGTGCCTGCTTACTGATTCTCTTTTCGAATCTATCTATTGAAGAATAAAAATGTGTAAGTTCGGCATTAGTGGTAGTTCTGTTTCTGAAAATGAAATAGTAGATAATAGAATAGAAGTTCATGTTTCTGTTGCGAGTGAAATCGCACTTTTTCTTTCTACAGAGATCATTGACCTTGGCAGAATGTATTAGGGTGTTGAAGTCAAAGAAAAGTTCTGATAGTTCAGAAGACTTAACTACATCATTCATCATCATAAACGAGACGTGGCTTCTTTTTAGCGAAAGCAGCCTTTAAATAAGGGACAGCTTCCTCATCTACCTGTCCAAAGTTGATAAGGACACGGTGTTTAGGGACACCGGATTCGTCACGATATGACTCAACAAGTGAGCAGAAGTAGGTATTTTTCTTACCTTTATTATTTTTTACAGCTCTAACAAACATATAATCGCCTTCTTTCTTAACTACATTATACTATGTATATGGCATTATATAAATATATTCAATCTTTTATTCTTAACTACAATGTCATAAATATACACTTATAATAGGAAAAAAAGCAATAAAAAAGAGCCAACTTCTTAAGTTGACTCCATTGAGTCTGTATAACTGACCACTTTCACGTGATTCAGGAATTAAATCGCAGGGTAGATAGAGTGAGAATTCGTGTCCAGAACAGATTCAGAAAGACTATTAACACTCTTAAACCGAAGGAAAATAATAAAACTATCACCCCTGAAGAAATAGTAGAACTCGAAGAAGCATCCAGATACTATTATGTATTAAAAAAATTCAATTGGCTGCTTTTTTCAACCAACAAAAAAATATTAGATGTCAACGTCGATAGAAAATTCAATCGTACGCTGAATAGATATCTCAACTATAGCGAAATACTGGACTTTATGCTGGCCATTGATGATGAACTAGAGGATGCATTCTATCTAAGGAATGATGTTACCTATTTCTATGATTATTGCACTTATGACACTGCAAAGAAACAGCTTGAGAAGATCATCATTGATTTCAGAAGCAGTCCTATTGCAGAGATGAGTCCGTTTGCGAATACTCTTACCAACTGGAAAAGAGAGATCATCAACAGCTTCATAATTGTGGATGACAAGGCAAACAGAAAGATGAACACTGCCATCGTTGAAAACAGAAACAAGTCTATCAAACTAATCAAGCATGCCTCAAACGGCTATCTGAACTGGGAGAGATTTCGCAATCGCATCCTTTATACATTAAATGAGGATACAACCTTCTATTACACAAGTATCAGAAAGGATGGCAAATAATATGAGTAAGGTATTTAAACTTATTATTGATGAGGATAATGAACCAGTAATACTTGAGGAAGATGAAGTTTTAGAGGATATTCTTATTCGTCTGGAGTCTATTTCTCACCGAATTGATGATATTCAGTATTCCCTAATAAAAAATAACGATGAAGCCTCATCGTTAGATTTAGATATTTCTGAAATAGACTTCTAGAGCATAAAAAAGTATGGGGTGAATCTCACCCCATACTACGTGATAATTAAAATTTAGGAAACCCCTAGTTATTTTAAATTACCGCATTTTTGTTTAGAATAAGATGACTAATAACGCAAATATATTGTTTGTCATATGTGTAAGAATAGAAGCGCAGATATTATCTGTACTTTCATAAATATACGCAAAGACGAGTCCTGAGCAAGCATATGGTATCATCTGTACCATTTCAAAGATATTACCTGCAAAGACTGAATTCATAACATGAATAAAGCCAAATAAGAAGGCAGAGACCACATAAGCTAAAAATCTATTATATTTACGTAGACCTGTAAAAATAACGCCTCTAAAGATCAATTCTTCCCCTATTGGTGCTAAGAATCCTGTCACAAAGAACATGATGGCAGGAATACTTTTAGTAAGTGATTCTACCTGCTGCTGATTCACACTTGATGATTGATCCACAAACAGCTTAACTATACTGCTTCCAATCGCATTAGCACAAATATTGAGGAAGAATCCTAGAAAACATCCTGCAACAATAATAGAAAGCTTATTATTCATGAAGTCTTTCCATTGACGTTTGATGAATTTTCTTAAGATAATCACCGCAACAAGTGCAGTAATTAAATCAACCGCAAAGTTCAGCCAGATTGTTGCAGTATTAGTAGCAACTGAAAGGTTAAATGTTAAGATTATCCATTTTACAATCGCTGTTCCGATATAACTATTACAATAGAAGAATAATGGAAGTAAGATGACACATCCTAAAACAAGTTCCTGTCCTGAGAGTCTTCTCGTAAAACGATCAATTCTTTTTCTCATTAGATTCTCCCCTCATCATAGAACTTATAAGCAATTTCTTTATAGAATAGTGCCTGAACAGTAATATAAGCAGGCTGGTACGTATAAGCCGCTACTGCTGCACTTAGAATTGAGCCAAGCAATCCTGCAATACCATTATCACCAAATAAGCCACCAATCATACCACTAATGATGGCACATAGAAGAATCCATCCAATAAATGAAAGATTGATTAATAATAAATCCGCGCAATGACCTTTCATTAATGTGAATGATTCCTTAAGCGCCCCAAAGCCTTTAATACCATATTCCTGATGTAGGTATGTCATCGCAAACATACGTAAATTAACCCAGATCATTACAAATGCGAAGGCAAAGAGCAACACAAACAATAATATCGCACTTAGTGCTGATAAACCTGAAACAACACCCGTAATAGGTGAAACTCTATAAGGATCACTTAATAGCGCAAATAAGCCACCAAAAGAGCCAAGAGAGCATACCACAATAAATGCTACAAAAATAGATATTATAACGAAATTTACAAGTACTTTTGTAAGATAAGTTGGTACGTATTCAATCCAGTTAACTAGACCATAGACACCATCATTATCGGATAATTCTTGTTCACGATCAGTAACAACTTTAAGTCCTGCTACAACATGTCCTTGTTCTACAGTAAGTAATAACGCTGAAATAACCAAATAAATGATATACATCACCCCATTACCCGAATCAAGTAAGCTAGGGAATGCTGAAATAACACCTATGATCAAGCAGATACGTGATAAACTTGCTTTGTTGACGCGTGCAATTTCTCTTGCACGCTGTTTAATCATTGAAATATTCATAATTAATCCTCCTTGATTAACTGTTCTATGAATGAGATGATACGTTCTACATTCTTTCCATCCTGATATTTAAAGAACTTATTCTTAAATGCTTTAATATCATAATGTTTATTAGAATGTATTGCATCTACTAATTCATCTTCATTATAACATAATGGACCAGGCATTTCCTTCTTATAGTCTACAAAACATCCTAAATGACGCATATATTCCTTTAAATCAGGCACATAGAAATACAACGGCTTATCTAGAATAGAATAATCAAAGATAATAGAAGAAAAATCAGAAATAAGCGCATCACTTACAATAAATAAATCATAAGTATTCTCATGATTCATATTAAGTATACGTTCATTTTCTTCAATCGGAATATTATGCATAAGTGGATGATATTTATAAAGTAGAACTGTATCTTCATCTAGCAAAGACATAAGCTTCTTTGAATCAAAATCAACTGCTTTAAATCCTTTATAAATATTTCCTCTAAATGTAGGTGCATAAAGTAATATCTTCTTATTTTTTAATTTTGGATACTTGAGATAAAAGTTCTTTTTTGCTTCTTCTTTATATGTTTCATCAAATAAATGATCGACACGTGGCATACCTGTTACAAGTACGTTGTTTTTATCTACAGAGAAAGCAAGAGAATAAGGTTCTACCCAATAATCACTATTCGCAATAACATAGTCATAGTTATTAATAGGATATTGTCTTTTAATCGCATTTCCAAACTTCTTAATAGCTCCTGTGGCATGCCATACTTCAATGACCTTAACACCTTGTCTCTTATAATGAGAGACAACATAGTTATTGTCATTAATGAGTACGATATGGGATGTATTAATCACAATAATCTGTTTAATGCAGTTAAGGAGATATAAAAAATCATTCCATACTGATTTTTTATCATAATGAATGAGTACTTTCTTAATAGAATAATGAGATGCATCAAGATGATTATAGATATCTAAGAAATCATCTCTTAAAACATTGTCTTCTAATGAAACAAATGCAATTTGATTCTTTTTAATAGGAATAAGTGATACAAAGATGTTCACAAATGAAAGAATGATGTTTAATACAATTTTCTTAAGCCCCATGCTGTTCACCTAATAGTATATCAATGACACGTTTGCTGGCCTGTCCGTCTTCATGATTATTAAAACGTTCATTGAAGCCTATTAAACGGTCATAGTCAAAGTCATGTGTATGAATCTTCTGAAGTAATGTATTTTCATCTGTAATGACTTCTCCAGGAAGATCTTTATAAATATCTAGATAGAATCCTCTTAATTCATCACGATAGTTTTCTAGATCATACATATAGAAATAGATGGGTCTTTTTAATATCGCGTAATCAAAGAAGACACTTGAGTAATCTGTCACTAACGCATCTGCAATTA
This sequence comes from Catenibacterium faecis, assembly GCF_014306455.1. NCBI lineage: Bacteria > Bacillati > Bacillota > Erysipelotrichia > Erysipelotrichales > Coprobacillaceae > Catenibacterium > Catenibacterium faecis. The sequence continues at coordinate 28,172 of NZ_JACRWG010000026.1, read as the reverse complement.
AGTATAAATCCGCAATATCTTCCTGAGGATCTACATAATAAACGAAGTCTTTCACTTCATCTAAGTTAAAATCATTCACAATCAAATAATGAGGTTTAAATACAACAATATATTCATCCCCTAATACTTCCTGCCATTTCTTGAAGTTAACTTCTAATTTAAATGTATAGCCCTTCATATTAAATGAGTTATCACGCCATGTAGGTGCATAAAGTAAGATCTTTTTATCGTGAGGAAGATGCATTCTATTTTTAATAGTTTCTACATCTTCTTTTGTATAGTTAGATAATATATCATTTCTTGGATAACCTGTTTCAATGAGTCTTTCCTTATTGATTCTAAAAGATGTCTGGAAGACTTCTGTAGTAAAAGCACTTGGAGAAATCATATAGTTGTATTTAGAGACATCATTGTCATAAGTTGCACGCATTTCTTCTATAGACATGCCAGAACGATAGAATGTTGTCCCTTCTGGCACTTCAATATCATGAGCAAGCTTCTTTAAAGGTGTACCATGCCAAGTTTGTAAATAGACCTGGTTATCCTTCTTTAATACATATTTAGGAAGCTTACAGTTAGAAATCCAATACTTGCTTCTTGCAAGATAGAAGAAATAAGGAATACTGAAGTATTCTATAATCTTAGCATTAGGAATAGTGAGATTCTTTTCTTTATGATGCTTGATTGCATAGATACAGCGATATGAGGCATATTCTTTATGATCACTGATATATTGGTGTAATGCCTTAGGATTATCTGTATAGCCACGACCATGGAAAGATATAAATAAGATTGTATGATCATCACATGGTATGAAGCGATAAACAATTCGATATAATAAACGAATCATTTTACCTAGTATTTTCTTAATCAATTTCATGATGATTTCTCCTTTGTTAGGGTCTATTATAGTGAGAATGACTGTCCTAGTCAATCAAACTGATACAAAGAAAAAGCTCCCTGTAAAGGAAAGCTAATTCTTTTCAAATACTGTTTCAACAACTCTCTGCGAAGAATGACCATCTTCCCAGCCACAGAACTTGTCATAGAACTCTACATAACGATCTGCATATTTTTCAGTGATTTCATCCATATGCTTGATTGTGTCAATGACTTCGTCTGTTGTGAATACAAGTGGGCCTGGAAGTTCTTCTTCCATATTGATATAGAAGCCTCTTAATACATCACGATATTTATCTAAGTCATATGTATAGAATAACATTGGACGTTTAAGGTTCGCAAAGTCAAAGAATACACTTGAATAGTCAGTAATAAGAATATCACTCATCAAATAGATTTCAGTAATATCATCATACTTACTTAAATTAAACGCAAAACCATCTAAACCAGTTAAATCAAGTACATCCGCAATATAATAATGTGTTCTTAGGATAATGACATATTCATCACCTAATTCTTTTCTCATCTGTTCAAGATTCAATTTTAACTGGAACTTATAAGCACCATTGCCATAATATTCATCATCTCTCCATGTAGGAGCATAGAGAATAACTTTCTTGTCTAGTGGTATACCAACCTTTTTCTTTAATTCTTTCGCAATTTCTTCTTTATGAGGATCAGAGAGTAAGTCATTTCTAGGATAACCTGTATCTAACATCGTATCTCCTTCATCCTTATACATAAAGCAGCTCTTGAATATTTCACTAGAAAATGCATTAGGTGCAATGAGATAATCCCATTCCTGTTTCTGACGATAGAACTGAGCCTTATATGTAGGAGAAGCTGCAGTCACTTCTTCCTGGTCAAAGGCTAGACGTTTAAGTGGTGTGCCATGCCAAGTTTCTAGGAAGACCTGTCCTTCTCTTTTACGATACCATAATGGCTGTCTTGTATTAAATACGAAGTATTTACATACAGCAAGATAGTAAGCATATTTACGTGTCATACGTTTAACGACTGTTCCACCATATGGGAGTTTTGTCTTCGTGTCATTAAGTACCCAGACAAATTCATATTGTCCAGGGAAGTTCTTAGCCAAATATTCATAAATATATTTAGGTGAATCTGCATAACTTGCCCCACGGAATGTTTCAAACATAATAAGATTTTTCTGAATAGGTTCATTCTTATATTTATGTCTATATAAGTACTTATTCATTTCATTCTTATTCTTAAAGATTTTCTTGGCTTTAACACCAGCTAAGTGAGCTGCAATGATTTTTTGTGCTTTCTTTAAGTCATGATTCATACATGCTTTAGAAAGTCTGCGACGATAAAGAGATTTCTTTAATAGTTCTGGTTCAATGCGAGTTAGAACTTTGGCCATTGTATCAAAACGTGTTGTTCTCCATTTATCATCTTCACTTCTTCTGACCTTTTTAGCAAAGAAACTCGTAAAGTAGTTAGCCATCTTCGCATTAATATAATAATGAATAGATGGATAATCCTTAGAAATCTCTAAGCAATAATTATGCGCTTCAATAAATTCATCAAAACGACCATCAGGATCCTTAATCTGGGATAAAGCAGGACGATTGATTGGGTCATTATGCTTACGTTTAACTAGAAGAGCATCTTCCACAAAAGAAACATCATTTGTATATTTTAATAGTTCAACTACAAATGGTGCATCTGTATACCAGAAGAATTCTTCTTTAAAAGAAATATGATTCTCTTCAATAAGTGAACGTTTAATAAGAAGATTTAAGCATGATACATTTCTTAACGCATGTCTTGTACGAATAAGAAGATCAATCTTAAACTGTTCTGGTTCACTGTCATAAACATGTTCTTCTTGTTTTCTTTCCACTTTTTCAAGACGATCATGATCTTTATCCTTTAAGTTTCTTTCGATATTTGTTTCATCGCTCATTGTTTCATAAACCTTTTTCTTGAACCATGAAACCATTCTTTTACCAGCAACAACTTGATTATTAGATTTTTTTGCTTCTTTCATTAAAGCATTTAGACAGTTAGGCAATACATAGTCATCACTATCTAAGAAATAAACATAATCTCCCTTAGCAAGATTAAGACCCATGTTTCTCTTTTTACCTACTGTTGCTTCACCAGATTCAATAAGAGTAATAGGTAAATCATATTTGTGGATCTTATCCTTTACATCTTCAATAGCATCTACTACTAAAAGGACTTCATAATCAGTCAAATTCTGATTCTTGATGCTTTCTAAACAGTCATATAAATAATGTATATAACGATTAAATGGTATGATAATTGATAATTTCATAACTTTACTTCCTTTCTCTATTTAAAAGGGCAGGTTCCCCTGCCCTTTGTTTATCTAGTCTTAATAGCAGCAAAGAGCTTATCACCTAGTGTACGATGAGAATTAGGAATCACACGCTTTGCGAATTTCTCATCACGTACTTTCCTTTTCTCTTTTGCGGATAAATGATTGTAGTACTCTACATAGTCAGCATAATGATCACATACTTCATCAATATCTCCATATTCACGAAGCATACCACCTTCAATCCACATAGCACTATCACAAAATGATCTTACCTGTCTTAAGTTATGTGAAATAAAGATAATTGTTTTACCTTGTTCTTTTAATTCAGTCATCTTATTCAGACATTTTTCAGCAAAACCTTTATCACCGACACTTAATGCTTCATCGACAATCATGATATCTGGATCAAGACAAAGGTTAATTGAGAAACCAAGTCTTGATTTCATACCTGATGAATATTTCTTTACAGGCTGGTAGAGGAAATCACCAATTTCTGCGAAATTAATAACACCTTCTTTAATCTCTTCAATACGCTTTTTAGAAAGACCTAATAAAGCACCTTTTAGTTCAATATTCTCAAGTCCTGTCAACTGTGCATTTAATCCAGTATTAATAGCAATCAAAGCCTGTGTCCCATTTACAATGATTTCACCTTCATCAGGATCACAGATCCCTGCAAGAATAATGGACATAGTTGATTTACCAGAACCATTTGTTCCTAGAATACCTACAACCTGTCCTTTCTTGATTTCAAAGTTTAAATCCTTGAGGGCATAAAACTTGACATCGCTTTTTTTCTCTTTAGATCTTAGTTCATATATTTTAGAAGCATGACGTGCTTCAATTGCGATATTTGAATCCATAATCCCTCCTAAATAAAGTCTACAAACTTAGATTTGAATTTATACATAATACAGCTTCCAAATATAAATAAGAAAACCGTAATAGCCCAGAAACAGAAAGCAGAATATTTATAATACATAATTCCACGATGATAGAAGAAACAGTCACGATAGCCCTGAACAATATAATAAATAGGGTTAGTTAACATGATTCTCTGCAGAATAGATGGAAGGTTCTTTACATTCCATAGGATTGGAGTCATGTATAATAATAAACGCATAATAGCAAGCACTAACTTTCTTGTATCACGTGCAAGCATATTGAGAACAGATGTTGTCATTGATAAAGAAATAGAGAAGACAACACCACAGAAACAATAATAAATAAGTCCTACCCAATGTAATGATGGATAATATCCAGCAAAACAGAATAGTATTGTCAATATACACATCAAGCAGAAGTGGTCAAATAGTTTAGATAATACCACTGTTGCTGGAAGGACACTGACTGGGAATTTCATTTTAGTAATAATATTTATTTTAGAGAAGATAGCATTACATCCTGCAGTAATACATGGAGAAATAAAGAACCATACAACCATACCTCCAAGCATCCACCAGATATATTCAATACCATCTACTGACTTACGATTTAATACTAATCCAAATACAAACCAATATGTTAATACTTGAATAATTGGATTCGCAAAGTTCCAGAATAAACCTAACTTTGAATCACGCATGTCAGCTAGTACTTCATATTTCGAAATAGAATAAATACGAAATAAGTTCTCGCTGTTTTCTTTGATTACATATTTTACAGCCTCTAACACGTTGGATCCTCCTTAATAATCTATCTTAATATTTATACAGCATTATACTTCAAAAAGCAATATTAGCCTTTTTTATTATACTTTATTTATACGTAAAAAAAAAGGAGGGATATCCCCTCCTAGATGAATTATTTAGTCATCCAGCTTTCATCATGTGGATCAACTTTCCATGCTTTAAGCTTTTCTAATGCTTCTTCTTTAATGTAGTTATGTTCTACAGCAACAGGAAGAAGAGCATCATAGTTAGATAAAGTTACGAAATGACAATCCTTATCTGCGAAGTTCTTGATAGAATCCTTTAAACCATAAGTGAAGATAGCAACTAGTCCTAATACTTCACAGCCAGCTTCTCTTAATGCATCTACTACTTCTAAAGAAGATCCACCAGTAGAAATTAAGTCTTCTACTACTACAACCTTCATACCTTCTCTTACAGCACCTTCAATACGGTTCTGACGTCCATGAGACTTATTTGAACCACGTACATATCCCATTGGTTTATTTAAGATATCAGCCACTAATGCAGCATGTGCAATACCAGCAGTTGAAGTACCCATTAATACTTCACAATCAGGATAGTTTTCCTGTACTAATTCAGCTAAACCTTTTTCGATATCATTTCTTACTTTTGGATAAGATAAAGTTAATCTATTATCACAATAGATTGGTGATTTAATACCTGAAGCCCAAGTAAATGGTTCATCAGGGCTTAAGAATACAGCCTTGATACTTAATAAATCTTTCGCAATTAATTCTTCTCTACTCATTATTATTCTCCTTGAAATTGATTAAATACTTCTTTATAAGCAGCTACTGGATCAGCTGCCTTAGTAATTGTACGTCCTACTACGATATAGCTAGAAGTCATATCTTTAGCCATAGCTGGTGTAGTCACACGCTTCTGGTCATCTTTAGCATCACTTGCAAGTCTGATACCTGGAGTTACTGTTAAGAAATCTGCTCCTACTGCATCATGAATACCTTTAGATTCTAATGGTGAGCATACAACACCATCAAGTCCTGCTTCTTTTGCATTCTTAGCCCATCTGATTGCGACATCCTGAATAGGTTCATGAATACCTAATTCATCATCTAATACTTCCTGACTTAAAGAAGTAAGACATGTAACTGCAATACATAAAGGACGATCCTTGCCCTTTTCTTCTTCTAAACCTTCAATTGCAGCCTGCATCATAGCCTTAGAACCTGATGCATGAACATTAACGATATCAACATCAAGACGTGCTAAATTCTTCATAGCCATCTTTACTGTATGAGGAATATCATGTAATTTCAAGTCTAAGAAGATTGAATGTCCTCTTTCTTTGATAGCCTGAATGATTGCAGGTCCTTCTCCATAGAAGAGTTCCATACCTACCTTCACAAAGAGCGGTTCATCAAATTTATCTAGGAATTCAAGAACATCAGCTTTGTTTTTGAAATCGAGTGCAATAATTACTCTGCTTTTAGTCATAAACTACCCTCCAATTTTTTTATTCTCTATGAAGTATATCATAAAACATATAAACCTGGGAGATTTTTAAAAATATTATTATAAAAACTTAGCAGATGTTTTGGTGAATATATTGTAATAACCATATAAAAATGATATAAATTAAAAATGAAAGAATTTTATAAGGAGTGAATATTTTGAACAAATCTAAATCGATTGTTAAGCAGGCTTCTATCCTTGCACTCGCAGGTATACTTGTTCGTATTATCGGCGTCTTATATAGAAGTCCATTAACCGCTTTAATTGGTGATGAAGGGAATGGGTATTACTCTACAGCATATAACATCTATGCGATGGTATTACTTATTTCTTCTTACAGTATTCCAACAGCTATTTCTAAGCTAATCAGTGAGAAGCTCGCTCTTCGTCAGTATAATAATGCCCGTAAGATTTTTAAATGTGCACTGATCTATATTGTTGTCGTAGGTGGATCTGCTGCCTTGCTTACATTTATCTTAGCCCCTTGGATTGTGACTGAGAATGCAGTATTCGCATTAAGAATTTTATGTCCTACTATTTTCTTATCTGGTTTAGTAGGTGTATTAAGAGGTTATTTCCAGGCTTATTCTACAACTGTTTATACATCAGTCTCACAGATTATTGAACAAATGTTGAATGCTGTTGTTTCTGTTGGTGCTGCTTATTTATTTATTCAGCCATATGCAAATAATCATACATTACTAGCAAGTCGTGGTGCCGGAGGAAGTGCCTTAGGTACTGGATTTGGTGTTCTTGTTGCTCTTATCTATATGGTATGTGTTTACCTTAGAAAAGGCAGACATATGATTAATGAAACAGACGCAGATCCTCGTGTGCAATCAGGCAAAGCCATCTTCCGTTCTATTTTAAATATAGTCACACCAATCATCATTTCTACATGTATCTATAACTTAGTTTCTACTATCGATATGTTTATCTTCTATGGTATTATGCAGGCACGTGGTGTTGCACTGATTGATGTTGTTAAACTTTATGGTGTTTATGCAGGTAAATTTGTTGTGTTGATGAATGTTCCTGTTGCTCTCGCAAGTGCTATGAGTACAGCTACTATTCCAGCTATTTCTAGTTCATATGCATTAAAAGATTTAAAAGAAGTACGTGCAAATATTAAAAATAGTACTTTTATTACTATGCTTATTTTAATTCCTGCTGCTGTAGGCATGGGTGTTCTTGCTTATCCTGTAATGGGATTAATCTTCCCACAGCCTAAAACTTTAAAAATTGCATCTACTGCACTGACTCTAGGTGCTCCTGCGATTGTCCTTTATGGTTTATCTACTTTATCTAACGGTATCTTACAGGCAATTGGAGCAGTTAAAGTCCCTTTAAGAAACGCAGCTAAAGCTTTAGTTGTTCATGTTGTGATTTTAGTATTAATGCTTGTATTAGTACCATCACAATTCCTAGATGTAGGTATTTATTTACTTGTTATTGGAACTATGCTTTATGCTTTACAAATGTGTATAAGTAACCAATATGCTTTAAATAGATTAGTAGGTTATCATGTTAATTTTAAAACAGCTGTCTTATTACCATTAGTTGCTTCTATTTTAATGGGTGCATGTGCCTATGGTTCATATTATCTACTTTTCAAGATATTCCATCGTGTCTTTATTCCACTTATTCTTGCAATAATAGTAGGTGTAGTTGTCTACTTCTTCAGTATTCTATTTATCTTCAAGGATCATTTAGAAATGTTGAGTGGTGTGCCTTATGTAGATAAAATTATTCGTAAACTATTTAAAAACAAAGCTTAAAAAAATCCAGACACCTGTCTGGATTTTCTTATGCCTTCTTTTTATCGATTAAATCACATACATCTTTCATTGTATGAATAGACATTAATTCCTCATCAGAGAATTCAATTCCTAATTCTTCTTCTAAGTCCATAATTAAATCTACAACATCAAGAGAATCAATACCTAAATCTCTTAGGTTAGAATCTAATGTAAGTTCCTGGCCTTTTAATTTACTGCTTAAAGCTTCTTTGATTTTATCGAAATAATTCATGTTGTTCACCTCACAACACTAATTATAACGCAATTTTCCCCACAATTACAATATACTTGTCACATAATCAAAAAATGCATTAATAGCTGCTTCTTGTCGGCGATAATAAGTAGCACGGGAATAATATGTCTTCCACCAATGTTTATGTTCATAGAAATAGTCTTCTAGTATAATATGATAATACTCATCACCTATAATAGATTGAGATTTTTCAATAAATATAATTCGTTTAGTGAGTTCCTGTTTTAATTGTATTCTATGAAGTAAATAGTCTTCTTTAGAGGACGATGAAGTTTGATAGTAATCTTCATAGTTAATTGAAGGATATAAGTTAGCATGGTTTAATGAGTTAAGTATATTTTTATCTTTCTCATATTGTTTAAGTAATAATCTAATGATTCTGATTTTTTCTTTCTTGTTCATAAAAAAAACACCTCCTATAGGTATATACCTTATAAGAAGTGTTTTTTCTCATTAAATGATAAAAGATTGTTTAATATCTTCAATATCTTCTTCAGACATACCGATATGGTATAAATAAGCTTTGGCACTGCCATAATGTTCTCTTAGATAATCTAAGAAGATCATCATATAACGTGGTGAAGATGTAAGGAAGTTTTCTGTATCTTCATCCATCATTTCTTTAAGTGCTTCTATGATTTCATGGTTATTGGCATAAGATTCACTATAGTCCTTAACGATATCATGATCGTAACATCCTGCAAGTTCTAGTAATAATGCCGCAATAATACCTGTACGGTCTTTACCAGCACTACAATGGAATAAAACACCTTCATATAAATGATCCTTAAAGACATCAAAGACAGCTTTGATCTGCTTCTGATGTGCTTCTAACATATAAATATAAACACCGCCAAGATCTTTATATTCTTTTACTTCGCTTGGTACGACCTTAACGACTGCATCATCCATTAAATTGATTTCAATATTTTCTACATCACGATAGTCTTTAAATGGTGATGGCTGGGCTTCTTTTTCAAAATCAGAACGTAAATCAATAGTCACACGCACACCATAATCATAAAGCTTTTTTAGATCTCCTTCAGTCGCATTAGCGGGTGAAGATGCACGGATATAATGATGGCTTTTTGTATAATAGCCTTCCTGTGTTTCATATCCACCTAGATCTCTTGTATTTGTCATCTTATCTAGAGCGATTAAACGCTCTTCACTTGTCATATATTGCATATTTACTCCTCAAAAGGTCTTACTCTTAAAGTAACACCTATTTCATCTGTAATTTTCTGACATGCTTCAATCTTTTCTTCACCAATAATATCAACAACAGTTAATACAACATTTGGTACATAAGCCTTACATTTCTTTGCGAAATCAAGCATATCATCAAAAGAAGAAATACCAAACTTAGAACGTGTCAATTCTAGGAATTCTTCTTTTGTAGGGGCATTTAATGAGATAGAGACTGTATCAAAACGTCCTTTGTATTCTGGAGTAACGTCTCTACCATAAATATCATTAGCTAAACCATTCGTATTAATACGAATCTTCATATCCTTCTTAACAGAACGGATATAATCAATGACTTCTTTGATATCATCCCATCTTTCCATTGGTTCACCAAATCCACAAAAGACGATTTCTTTAAAATCATTGAGATTGTATTTCTTAAACTCTTCAATAATCATTTCTTTAGAAGGTTCTTCTTTTAACCATAAAGAGTTATTTTCCATCATCTCTTTAGTTTGTCTTAAACAGAATGTACATGCACATGGACAACGATTTGTTGTATTCACATAGCATGTCACTCCTTTAGTAGAGCCTAAATGTGAAAGATCAATATAAGTATTTTTATAAAGTGTATATAAAATAGTCATGTTAGAAATCTCCTAATTCACTTAAATATTGTTCAAAGCATAAGCCATAATAAGTTGGTGTGCCTATTTCTTCACTATAGGCGATACATTGAGACGAGAATTCAGTTGCTTTTTTGACACATTCATAAAAAGAATGATTATTTAAATAGCCTCCTGCAATAACACTTGATACGACATCCCCTGTCCCACTACGATCTAGTCCAATACGATCCACAATAATACTTGACGTTTTACCATGATCATAAATGAAATTCATAATATGTGAGGCATCTATTGGTATTCCTGTTACTACAATCATCTGTGGTCCTTTTAAAGAAAGTTCATAACACATTTGTCCTAATTCATCTTTGGAAGGAATGACTTCAGGATAGTCACGATCAAGTAGTGTCACTAGTTCTGTTAGGTTTGGTGTGAGAATATCTGCATAATGAACAAGGTTCTTCATACTCTCTGCCATTTCTTTACTATATGTCGCATATAAATGTCCATGATCTCCCATAACTGGATCTACTAATACAAATGTTTCTTTACGTTTAAAGGATTGAATGAAATCAATAACGATTTCTACCTGCTCCTTTGAACCTAGAAAACCAGTCGCAATGCCATCAAATTCTAGTTTCAAATCCTTATATGTCTGAATATATTCAGGCATATGTTTAGTATAGTCATCAAAGTGATATACAGGAAACTGCGTATGGGTTGATAATATAGCTGTAGGTACTGGTACAGCCTGAATACGCATAGTTGATATAATTGGTGCCATAACCGCAATAGAACATCTTCCAAAGCCTGTTATGTCATTGATTAAAGCCATTCTTTTTTGTCTCATAGTCTTACCTCGTACAAGTATTTTATCATATTGACACTTTTTTTCAATAACGATATAATAGAGATGAGGTGAAGGAAATGGATTTTAATGAAAATAAGTTAATAAATCAAACATATGAGAATGATTGGCTGATAGAAGAGACATACCGACAGAGTGATTTCCATCAATGTCATTTCAACAATATTACAACACAGGATATTGTGTTTGAGAATTGTTATTTCTATCAGACAGTGTTTAATCAATGTGATTTATCGAATATCAAATTTAATAATTGTATGTTTAGACAAGTGCAGTTTAATAATTGCAAGTTATTAGGAAGTGATTTTTCTGAATCTAGCTTTGATCAGGTGATCTTCAATAATTGTTTATGTCATTTTGCAAATTTCTCTTTTATGAGAAATAAGGAGACACTGTTTAATCAATGTGATTTGAGTCAAGCTGTATTTCAAGATACTACGATGAATAAGACAAAATATAAGGAATGCAGAATGATTCAAACATCGTTTATTCATGCACCACTTAAAAACGTAGATTTATCTACATGTCTTATTGAAGCAATTGAAGCAACTCCTCAGGATGTGAGTGGTGCTATCATTGATGAAATGCAAGCATCTGCTTTTATTCACTTATTAAATATCAAAATAAAAGAGGCATAATGAAATGCCTCATCGAGTGAAATTCATATTCTCAAGGTAATTATTTCCTGCTGTCATATCATATTGGACAAGCTTATAGTCATTATATAACTCTTTTTGTGATGATGAGAGATCGTCATATTTGATCAATTCTCCATTATCATTAATCATAGCTGCATCAGATTCTTCTTTAGAACCTGCTGCGGCTTTTGTAGTTATAACAGGTAATTCATCTAGAACCTTTTCTAATAATGCACTATAAGGTGTTGTTTTAGTTAAGGTTTGTTTTTGTACAAGTGACATAAAATCAGTAGGTGCTACAAGATCATATTGTTTATAAATTCTTCTACCAAGATGTCTTCTTGCATATTTATTAGAATAGATAAAATAATCTGTCTGATGAAGAATATTATTATTGTTTGTATCCCAATAAATGCCAGGTAAATGATCACCATAGAAGACAAATGTGATAGGTTTATTAATACTATCTATCTTTTCAATAAAGTTCTTCACTGCTTCATCTGTATGATGAAGTCCCATCACATATTCTTCTACCATTCCTCTAACATAGTCATTAGTGACTGCATTACCACTTGCTGCATATTTTTCTTTACCATCATAGTAATTGTTGTCATATGGTAAATGGTTCTGCATAGTGACAAGGTTAATGAATTTACTACCTTGAGCATCTAAAATTTCATCTATTGTATTTGCATAAGCTGTTTCATCTGATAAATAAGCACTGCGATCAATAGAAGATTGATGCTTGATTGGATATTTAGAGCCTAAATACATAAACTTATTAAAGCCAAAATTTTGATAAACTGTTTGACGACTATAATAAACACCAATATATGGATGAATCGCAACCGCCTGATTAAATAGACGAGAAAAAGCATAGGCTTGATTTTGTGTTGGGACAAGCTGCGTATAAGGTGTTAAAGCAGCAGAGAAGAACCCTTGGTTTAAACCAGTTAAAGCCATATATTCCATATTAGCTGTTCCTCCTCCATAACCTGTACTATACATAAGTCCTGAAGTCGTTGTTTTCATTAAACTTCTAATATAAGGAATAGGGTCATTTGCAAGAGTAAGTTCAGGGATACGATATGGATCTGCAAAACTTTCAGATAAGCCCATAATTACTATCTGATCATCCCAATCATTTCTTCTTCTCCTATTAATTCTTGCAGATTCTTGTGCATATTTCTTATAGAGTTGTGTCATTGTTTCTTTACTATAGTTTTCTGGCTCATTCATAACAGAAACATCAATATTATTGAGGAACTGTAAAAGAGGACCATTGACCTTTGCACCAAATAGCTGATTAAAGAAATAAGGCTGATCTCCTAGATCACGCATTAATGCATTAACATAAGAGCCATCATGATTAAAAAGAAGTGTACCACTGAAAAATATAGAAGTTACAAGAACCCAGATGATACTCTTTTTAAGAGACATATGAATAGCATAAGGATGCTTCTTTTCTAAATAAATAATCAAAATAACGACTAAAACGACTAATGCAATACTTGCAATAATGATATTTTTACCCATCATTCCAAGTAAACTCTTCCAGGCTTTAATCATTGCAAGATCTCCTGGAATAATTGGTTCTTCACGATAAATAACCTTTAAGCGATTGGCTACTGTAATAACAATCTGAGCAAAACCAGTAATCAAGACAGATACCCAATAACGTCTTGTAATAGCCATAAGGAAACGCGCTACTAAGACAAGCATGAGTGTATTAAGTAAGACAAAGAATTGTCTTGCGAAGAGTGTGTACCAGAAAATATTGTATGTTTCTATCGCATTAATTTCAATATTATAACTTGTATTCATTGCGATAAATGATGCAAAAGAAAGAATGTAAGCACATAGCAGCATAATGATATTGATTCTATGATTCTTTAAATACTGCTTAATCAGTTGAGCTTCTTTAGTGAACCATTGATTACTTAATTCAAAGTCACTAAAATGTTCTTCTATTGATTTAACTACTCTTTTAACCTGTGGAATTTGTTTAATAAGGAATGTGACTAAGAAGATGACAAAGACAATGAGTAAAGCTTCTAATTCGCTTTGTCTAAACAGTTTATTAAATGATGTTCCTACAAGATCTTCATTCCAGGATACAATGTTTTCTAATCGTCCTGCTCCAATTAAGACAAGAGAAGCAATAGGAATATAGCGTATAAAAGACCATTTATTAAAGAATGGAACATTTCTTAAAAGACGAATAAAATAAATAGCAATCATTACTTCAAAGAATGAAATTGATGTAGTAAAGCGTAATGCAGTGGACATATCTCCATGTACAATCTTAGAACATAATGGCATCATAGTGACACATAGCACATTCATTAAACAAAGGAGAATTAAAGAGATGATTGAAAAACGTTTTTCTTCTGATGCTTCGATTACACCTAGATAAAATAAAATAAATGTGAACGAGATACTATATCCATCACTTAATCCTAGTGAGTCAATACCACTTAGTGTTGGTAAAAGAAGAAGCGCTAAAAGAATCCATTTTAAATAGCGTTGGTTTACCTTCTTCATAAATGGATAACAAATCAAAGAGAGAATAACACCGGTGATTACAGGTGATACATTTCTAATTATTGGTAAGAAGATTGAATAGATTGCATTTGTATCTATTTTTTTGGTAAGCAAAAAACAAATGATTGTAGAGATGAGTCCTACAACAACTGTATAAAGCCATAGTTTAAGTGCTTCTGCAAAACTATTTTCTTTTTTAGAATAAATATATCCTAAGGATATAATAACAAGGTCTAGCCCTATAAGTGTGATGATATGCTGGACCTGGATGGTACTCATTAAAGTACCTACTTTACTTATATTGATATGTTTTGCATGGGATGTCCAAAAGAGCTGATCAAGAAGCATCAGTAGAGTCCCTATTATTAAAGATAGATGCGCTGTATGTGTCTTTTTCAAATTATTTACTCCTCTTCATATTTAACGCTAAATATTATATCATCTTAACAAAAAAATAGCATTAAACAATGTAATAAAAATGCATGAAAAAAAGGGACATAATTGTCCTTGCTTCCATAATGTCTTAGAAAAAATCATCAACATCGGGAATATTTCTAATCTTCCTGCAAGCATATCAAAGCTAAGTACAAGCTTAGAAAAGGCACTTAGGCTTGAGAAGTTACCTATATAAAAAAATCCCAACAAATTCTTGTTGAGATTCATTTTATTAATATGCTCTTGCAAAATAAACTACATGTTTTGCTTTTTTACCACAGCATGGACATACGCCATCTGCTTCTTCATGTTCATCGATACAACGTGAAGTTGCCTGATAAAGATCTTTGATCTTTAATTCGCATGCTTCTTCACCACACCAGTTCATCTTGACATAGCCACCCTTTTCATCTAATACTCGACCTACTTCTTCTAAAGTATTAACACGAGTGATATGGCTATTTAAGAATGCTGCTGCCTTATCATACATTTCCTGATGAATTGTTTCTAATGTATCATGGATTGCCTGTGGAAGATTTTCGTCTAAGTCCATCTGAGTCTTAACACCATCATTACGTTTTACAACAACACAATGACCATTTTCAATATCACGAGGTCCTACTTCAATACGTACTGGAATACCACGCATTTCTGCTTCAGAGAACTTCCATCCAGGTGATTTATCACTTGCATCTACACTTACTCTCATACCTGCTGCTTTTAACTGTTCAGAGATTTCATCTGCTTTTTCAAGTACACCAGCCTTCTTCTGCTGGATAGGGATAATAACTACCTGTGTAGGAGCAAGTCTAGGTGGTAATACAAGACCATTGTCATCACCATGAACCATGATAATAGCGCCTAATAATCTTGTAGATACACCCCAAGATGTCTGATAAACATGTTTTAACTTGTTATCCTTATCTAAGAATGTCATATTGAATGCTTTCGCAAATCCCTGACCAAAGTAATGAGATGTCCCAGACTGAAGAGCCTTACCATCATGCATTAATGCTTCAATAGTATAAGTTTCTTCTGCACCTGCAAACTTTTCTCTTTCTGTCTTACGTCCTGTTAACATTGGGATTGCAAGTAATTCTTTTGCAGTTTCTTCATAGATATCTCTCATCATTAATGTTTCAGAACGAGCTTCTTCTTCAGTAGCATGAATTGTATGACCTTCCTGCCATAAGAATTCAGAACCACGTAAGAATGGTCTTGTAGTCTTTTCCCATCTTACTACTGAACACCACTGGTTATATTTCTTTGGTAGATCACGATAAGAATTTACAATCTTAGCATAATGTTCACAGAATAATGTTTCTGAAGTAGGTCTAACGATTAAGTGTTCTTCTAAATCATCTAAACCACCTCTAGTCACAACTGCACATTCAGGTGCAAATCCTTCTACATGATCCTTTTCTTTATTTAATAGAGATTCAGGAATTAACATTGGCATATAAACATTCTGATGTCCTGTTTCCTTAAATCTCTTATCCATATAACTCTGAATCTGTTCCCATAAAGCATAACCATATGGGCGATAAATAATGAATCCTTTTACACTAGAATAATCCATTAATTCTGCTTTACGACATACATCTGTATACCATTGTGCAAAATCAACGTCTCTAGGTGTAATTGCATCATTTTTAATATTATTTTTTGCCATAACTTTCTCCTCTCTTGTACGATAATATTATAACTATTTTTGGGAAAATGAAAAGGATTAATCCAAATCATGATGATAATAATGTGTTATATTCACTTATTTTGTAATATAGAGTCTTGAAAAATAAGGGGATATAGAGAGTGTATTGATTAATGTTTCGTGATAATCTTCCTGTAATGAGTGATCAATGAATAATATATCCTGATGTGAAATCATAGAAGATAGACTATATCCTAAAACAATTATACATAAGCCAAGCATTGTAGAATCCTTCACCAGAGAAAGATGATCCTCTTCTTGAAGATAAAGTTTATTATCAAGTATAAGTTGAAGACGATCATGGGTGATTTGTTTGAGTAAACGGTTAGCAGTATTCATTAACTGCGTGATAAAAGATGTGACATCTTCTTCTAGAGGTATTGTCTGCTTATGAAGTAATGTAAGTATCTTTTGATTATTCAAACATTCTTTCTTCTTATTTTCTATGATGTTTTCATCAACATACATAATAAAAGAATATTTTTGAATGATTTCATCACAGAACTTTTCTGCATGTTTAATCTTCTTCTGTAATGTAAGATATTCTTCTTTGACTTCTTCAATTGCCATAAGTATTTCATGATAATCCTGTTTAAGTGCTGGAAGATGTTTTTCTAATTTATGTAGATAACCTATTTCATCTAAGAGCTTCTTATCCTCCTTATAATGAGATAAATAATCTGTATTTAATATACTGAGTTCTCTAATAAACATTTCTTTAGAAATATCTTCTGTAATATCTAATTCTTTTTTCTTTTCTATAATCTTTTCTATGAGTCTTTGATGACGTACCATATAGGTTGCTTTTTCTAAGCGCTTCTTTTCTAAATCTGTTCTTGTTTTTTCTAATATAGCTTCTTTCTTAAAAAGAAGTTCCCGAGATATTTCTCTTCCTTCTATTAAACAAGGTTTAGGATGATGAAGTGAGCCACATACAGGGCAAGGTGTTCCTTCCTTTAAATCCTTTGCAAGTATACCCGCAATACTATTCATATAATGATGATACATACGCATATAATCATCATTTTCACTACCATAAAGATACACAGCACGTGTATAAGATGCTTCTAAATCAAATAGATGATCCTGTGATATTAAGTATTCATCATAGAGTAAAGATAAAGCATTGAGTCCTTCTCTTCTTTTATCTATTGTCTGTTGTTGCTGCTTTCTGATAGCTGCTTTCTTTTCCATATCATCTAATTCAGTGACTAGTTCAATTTCACGTAATACTTTCTTTTTCTTATCTTCTAGTGATTTTTCTAGTTGATCTAAATGATTGGAATAGAGAGATAGATAAGGCTTATTCTTAGTAATATAAGCACATGCACTCTTATAATCTTCATAACTATTTAAGAAAGCCATTGTGTCATTAATCTGTTCCTCTATCATTTTTGTATCACTCGTCGTGACAGATTTTGTAGATAGAAAGGAACGCATAAGTGCCTCTGTAGGTGATTGAATCCAAGTTTCTATAAAAGAAGCAGGCATAATAAATTGGTGTAGGAATTGATTATAATTCATATTCAAAATATTGTGGATATGGTGCCTGGCTTCTTCATTTTCTAGATCATCACATCGAAGAATACATCTTCCTGATTGATACACACATTCAATAGTATGTATGATATTGTTTAGTTCAAATGTAAGATAAACTCTCTTAATAATAATTTCTGTTAAGCCAAAAAAAGCGAATGTGAGACCATTGACGACTGTATTATGATCTTCAATATAATTTATATGATTCTTAAAAGAAGTAAAGTCAGTCTCAACATTCTTATCAAAAGTTTCTATTGTGAGTTGTAATAGGTTCATAATATCCTCCTATTACTATTATAGAAAAAGGAATAGCCTTTTGCTATTCCTTAGTGAGAAAATCCCATTTTTCTACTTCTTTTGTTTTACTTACAACAAGGAAGTGATCTCCTGGCTGAATAATATAATCAGCACTAAAGTCCATTGTCATCTTAGGTGAACCTTGAGGTTTAATACCTACTACGTTCATACCATAAACTCGACGGATATTAACATTAGAAAGTGATTTGCCTTCCCAATCCTTAAGTGTCCTAATTTCTACGATAGAATATTCTTCATCAAGTTCTACTAAATCTACAATAGAACGTCTTAATAAATGTTTAGCAAGCTTATAAGCCATTTCTTTTTCTGTATTAATAACACGATCAGCCCCTACTTTTTCTAGAATGATCTTCTTACGTTTAGTACGTGCTTTCGCAATAACATAAGGGACATTTAATTCCTTTAATAATAAAGTACATGTTACTGCTTCTTCAAAATGTTTAGAAATAGCTACAACAGCCACATCAAATGTATTGATATCAAGTTCTAATAGCTGTTCACGATCAGTAACATCAGCTACGATTGCTTTAGTAACATTGTCTTTAATTCTACTGACACATACTGGATCAATATCTACTGCAAGAACTTCTACTCCGAAGTCTTCTAATGTTTCAGCAAGTGTGCTTCCAAAGATACCTAATCCTAAAATAGCGACCTGTTTTGGTTTATTACTCATGTTTACTCCTCCTAGCCAACAAGTACATCCTCATCTGGATATTTAAATTCTTTTGTATTTTTATCATGTGAACGTTTAGTAAATAAAATCATTAATGAAATAGGACCAATACGTCCAGCATACATCAAGATAATATCTACGCATTTACCAACTATACTTAATGCAGGTGTAACAGATGCACTCAGTCCTACTGTACCAAATGCTGAGAATACTTCCATTAGGATATTTAAATAATCCTGTTTAGGTTCTGTTATAAGCATAATAGAAGATGAAATAATACAAAGCATTAGTCCAAGGAAAAAGATAGAAAAAGCTCTTACGAGTGTTCTTTTCTTGATACGACGCTGGAATACTGTTGTTTCTTCAATACCACGATAAGTTGTTCTCATTAATAGTAATACAAGTGCAAAAGTAACTGTTTTAATACCACCTGCAGTAGATGCAGGAGAACCACCGATGAACATAAGAGAACACATCAATATTTTTGTGATTCTATTAAGAGAATACATATCCACTGTTGAGAATCCAGCAGTACGTGTAGTGACTGATTGGAAGAATGAGACTACAAGCTTATCTACTAAATTCATTTTTCCAATCGTTGCAGGATTGTTGAATTCCATTATAAAGAATAATAATGTACCTATAACAACCAACGATACAGTCATCATTAATACTATCTTTGTATGTAGGGCAAAGCTGCCAAATAGATGACGCCACGAAAAGCTTGATGATCTTCTCTTTTCTTTAATATATTTATCATGAATATCTAATACCACAATAAAACCTAGACCACCCATGATAATTTCAAATGGTACGATAAAGTTAATAATTGGATTTGTGTTGTATGCAATAAGTGATGTAGATCCACATAGATCAAATCCAGCATTACAAAATGCACTAATGGAATGCCATATACCATAATATAAGCCTTTAAGGGCACCTAAACGAGGTATAAAAAACATTGAGAAGAATATTAATCCAATCGTTTCTATTGAAACAGTATAAATAAAAATAGTTTTCAAAAGTCTTGGAAGCATACTTAAAGAATTCTGGTTGAGTGCTTCAGTAAAGACAAGTTTTCTACTTAATGTAATTCTTTGTCTTGCAAGAAACAAGAAAAGATATAAGAAAGTTAAGAATCCAAGACCACCAATTTGAACAAGAATAATAAGAACTGTCTGACCAAAGAGGTTATATTGATCCACAACTGTCAAAGGTGATAACCCTGTTACACATACAGCAGATGTTGCAATAAAGAGGTTATCCAAGAAACTTGCAGCTTCTTTCTTATTTGAAAATGGCAAAGAAAGTACTATAGCACCTATTATAATTACTGCAAGAAAAGAAAGTGATACTTTCTTTGGTGCAGAAAGTCGGCCAGAATGCTTTCGCCTAGCTAAAACAATATCTTTCATAACTAAATCTCCTATAATCGCATCTATTCTAACACCAAGATGTGATAAATCCAATACTAGTCTTTCTTAGAGACATAATATTGTGTAATTTCTTTCTTAGAACATTCATAACATACTACTAAAATAGCCCCTGCAAGATCAAGTGCAAGATCCTTCATTGTATCAGCGAGAGCATCATGTCCTTCTAATGGTTCATCATCACTTGATACGATAGTCGCACGTGTAGTTGCCATATATTGCTGGTTATTTGTATGGAAAATGTCATCTACTGTATATTCACATAATTCCCATACCGCCCCTACTGCAAGTGAGAAAGCAACTACAAATATATATAACAATGCACGATGCATAAAAAGGTATTTTCTACGTAGAATAAGCATCTGTAATAGCCATAAAGCGATAAATGAAAGAATAATACCTGAAGTAAAGTGAAGTAATGAATCCCACCAGCCAATCTTTCCATAGAAGTTTAAACCATCACCAAGCACAAGTCCTAAAAACGCAAAGGCAGTAACACTGATATGTACTTCAACAGGTACTTCAAAGTTTGCGAATTTCTTTAAAAGTCTTGGGGAGATTAAGACAATACTCATCGCAATATATTGTAATAATGAGAAAAACAAGCGAACGCGCATCTTTTCTTTTTTTACATAGAATAAAGCAACCATTGTCGCAATTGCAAGAATAAGTACAATAAACGATAAAATTCTCTTAAAGATTCTAACACGACGTTTTGTTTTTTCACTATATTCAAATTCGTTATTATTCATGAATTTCCCTCCTAGTCTATCTATTATAGCACACTTTACATATTATGAATCTTAATTTCATGTAAAGCAAAAAAACTCCTAGGCGCAAGCCTAAGAGTTCAAGTGAAAATCAATCTTATTCTTTTCCTTCAAGAATTGGAGTTACAGTAGTATTAATGATTTCCTGTAATGTGCTACAAGATCTGTCAAATTTTTCCTGATCAGATTCAGTTAAAGGTAATGTTAAGATTTCACGGATACCTGCTCTATTGATGATTGCTGGAACACCGATATATAAACCTTCATGACCATACTGACCTTCAAGGTAGCATGATAATGGAAGTACTGTATTTTCGTTGTTTAAGATAGCATCTACTAATCTAGCAAGAGACATACCGATACCATAGTAAGTTGCTCTCTTCTTATTGATGATTTCATAAGCAGCATCTCTTACCTGTTCGTAAATTCTCTGTAACTGATCAAATGGTACTTTTCTTTCTTCAACTACTTCAAGAAGTGATTTACATCCGATATAAGAATTTGTCCAAGATACGAATGAGCTATCACCATGTTCACCCATGATATAACCATGAACTGAAGCTGGGTTTACTTCAAAGAAGTTACCAATTTCATATCTTAATCTTGCTGTATCAAGCATAGTTCCTGAACCAAGAACCTGGTATGGATGAAGACCAGTAGCCTTCTGCATTACGTAAGTCATGATATCGCATGGGTTAGAAGCTACTACGATTACACCATTGAATCCTGATTCCTTAATAGACTTACCAACTGAAGCCATGATCTTTGTGTTGATTGCAACTAATTCAAGTCTTGTCTGACCTGGTTTCTGAGCTGCACCAGCAGTTACAACGATAACGTTAGCATCAGTGCAGTCAGAATAATCACCTGCATAAACCTTTAATTTACCGTTTGCATATGGTAAACCATGAACTAAGTCCATTGCTTCCCCTTCTGCCTTTTCAGTATTAACGTCAACTAATACAAGTTCATCAATACCTTTGTGGTTCATTAAAGTATAAGCCATACTCATACCTACAAAACCTGTACCAACTAGAACAACTTTACGGTTACCCTGAGCTGGCATATCATTTAAATAATCTGTCATTGCCATAATTTATTTCACTCTCCTATACCTAGAAGTATAGTATAATCATTTCCTAAATACAATAAAATATTTGCTATTTAAATAAAAAAATTCATTTAAATTTAGTTGATAAATCCATGCTTTTTTGATGTTACCGCTTTCGATGTTTCAGAGAATGCAAGTGTAAGCGAATTCATTGTTACAAATTTGTTGTAATGAAAATGTGACTTAAATTGACTTGTGGTCATTTATTGGTATAATAAATATTGGAGGGATTTATATGAATGCTCTGAGTGATATTAAATCTAAGATAGAAAAGAATAAAGAAGAAAAGAGGGAACGTCTTCTAGCAAGTGCCACTGCATTATTTGCAGAAAAGAATTTTAATAATACATCTATTTCTGACATTGTAAATAAAGCAAGGGTTGCAAAAGGTACTTTTTATTTATATTTCAAAGACAAATATGATATTAGAAACCACATTGTACAGGAAATCAGTACTGATTTATTCGATGAGGCTATGAAAGAATTAAAAAAACATCCTGAGATCACCCATTTTGATGATTCTATGATCTTTATCATCAATCATGTGATTAATGCTCTTGTAGCCAATCCTACATATCTTACCTTAATGAATAAAGACTTATCTCTTGGTGTCTACTCACAGGAACTCACAAAGATTCTAGAAGAAACAGATCATCTTAGTCTATATGAATTATTTAAGGAAGGTGTAGAAAGAGAGAATCTTAATATTAAAAATATTGATATTACCTTCTTTACTATAGTAGAGCTTGTAGGTTCAACTTGCTTTAGCTGTATTGTCAATAAGGTTCCCTGCCCTATTGAGGACTATAAGCCTTATCTATTTGATTTAATACGTACTTTACTTCATGCTGCTTAATAAAAAAAGCAGCATTTTTTCTATGCTGCTAAAACCTCATTCACATAATCAAGAAGCTTTTTAGTGTCTGTAAAAGTTTCTTCACGTGAGTTTTCTTTAAATACAACTGTAATGATTGTTTTATTCTTTACCTTAGAATAAGTAACCAAACATCTTTTCGCAAGATTAGTAAAACCTGTCTTTCCCCCAATGACTCTTTCATCATAATATGGAGAATCATGCTGGGTCATCTTTACATTCTGCATTGTACGATATTGATTTGATTCAAAAGTATAGTTTGGTGTAGAAATAATATTTCTTAACTCTTTATTCTTATAAAATGCTTTCGCAATAAGTGCCATATCCTTTGTACTGCATGTTTCTTTAAGCCATCCCTTTTCGGCATAACTGAGTCCATGAGGATTAGACACCTCTACCTTTTGACAGCCTAGTTTTTTTGCTTTCTTATTCATTGCACTAATAAACGCATCATAACCACCTTGATAGTTTTCAGCAAGAGTTAAAGCCATTTCATTAGAACTCTTTAAAAGCATACCACGAATAACATCTTTAAAAGGAATCTGTTCACCATCATGTACAGGTTCAGTATAGGCAAACACACGATCTGGTAAAGACATGATATTCTTTGTAGTAAGAAGTTCATCATCTTTATAATACTCTATTGCGACAAGGGCACTTAATAGTTTAATTGTAGAAGCAGGATAACGTGATTCCTGTTCATTTTTCACATAATATACCTTGCCTGTTTCTGCATCCATCACTACTGCAGACGCTTCTTCTGTGTTAAGTGCTGGTTGAGGGATAGATTTAATTTTCTTTTCTTTTTGTTTTGCAGTATGCGAGATTGTATTTGTCTTCTTTTTTTCTGGCTGCTTTGAAGTACATGCACAAAGCATGAATGCAGCGCATATCATTGTAATCCATTTACGATATTTCATTTTTTAATCACCTCTTTGAAACATAATAACTATTTTAAACCTATTCATCAATCTTCTTCCATCATTTTTCATTTTTTTTGAATAATAATATGTTATAATGATTTGGTAAAGGAGAAATAGTATGGTTAATTATCCAAACCTTAAAAAGGCACCGGCTAATATGTCTATCCCTAAGAAATCTACAAGTAAGCATTATACTGCTTTTCGTGGGATGAGCTTAGAAGAAGACATCAACCTATCTAACACCTATTACTTATCTGTCGATCAGGCTGTCATATATAAAAAACCGACACCTATCCAGATTGTAAAAGTCGATTATCCTTCACGAAATAAAGCCCGTATAGTTGAAGCATACTATCAGGCCCCTTCTACTACGGATTATAATGGAATTTATAAAGGCAGATATATTGATTTTGAAGCAAAAGAAACTAAATCTTTACGATTTCCTTTTCGTAATATTTCTGAGCATCAGATCAATCATCTCGCACGTGTCTCACGTCATGGGGGAATTGCCTTTATTATTATTGCCTTCACATCTGTAGGAGAAGTTTATTTGTTAGATGCTTCGATTATGGTAGAGCGCTTTTTTCATGACAAGAAGCAGCATATAAGTTATGATGAAGTGAAAGAAAGTGGACATCTTATTAAGCAGGGCTATCAGCCAAGACTCGCTTATTTAGATGTAATCGATGAATTTTACCTTAAGGAGGACACTTTATGAAAGTTCAATCAACCAAGGACCCTAAGCAGATAAAGAAAACAATTAAGATATGTATTATCGCATTATGTGTTCTTGTAGCGAGCGGTAGTGGTTACCTTGGATTTAAGATTTATCAGCAAATCAGTAATTTTGATATTGATAATCTTACAACAACTTCCTACTCTTCTCAGGTTTCTCAAGATGGAGAAACCTATTACAAGTATGGTAGTTCTATTGGGAAATATGTAAGTTATGATGATATTCCTGAAGTAATGATTGATGCTGTAGTTGCTGCAGAAGACTCTCGTTTTTTTGTACATAATGGTTTTGATATTCCACGTATTATTAAAGCGTTTATGTCAAATATTTTAGCAGGTCATACTGTGGCAGGTGGTTCTACAATTACACAGCAGCTTATCAAAAAAACATATTATCCAGATGCAGAAAAAACAATTGAAAGAAAAGTTGGAGAAGTCATTCTTTCTATTGAAGCGACTCAGCAGACTACTAAACAGAAAGTACTTGAACTATATCTCAATAAGATTTATTTTGGTAAGTCAAATAGTTCTATTGGTATTTATGGAGCAAGCTACTATTATTTTGGAAAGAGCCCTGATCAGTTAACTTTACCAGAAGCTGCATTACTTGCAGGTACAATTAATTCCCCTGTTTCATATGATCCATTTAAGAATTTAACTCTTGCAACAAAAAGAAGAAATATTATCCTTAACTTGATGTATGAACATGGATATATTAGTGAAAAAGAAAGAGATAATGCGAAAAGCGTAAAGGTTGAAAACATATTAAAATATGATCCTATTCAGACAAATGGAAAATATGCTTCTTATGTAGATCGTGTTACTCAGGAAGTAAAAGAATTAGGTTATGATCCTAATAAAACTAAGATGACTATCTATACTTATATGGATCATGATATGCAGGAATATCTTGATGATGTTTCTTCAGGTAAGAACTATAAGTTTACTGACAGGGAGATGCAGGCAGCTGCTTCAGTGCTTGAATCAAAAACTGGCCGTATTATTGGTTTGATGAGTGCGAAAAATTATCGTGCGAATAATTCTGATGCGACTTATCTAGATTATGCTTATACATTAAAGAATAGAAGACAGCCAGGTTCTTCTATCAAACCTATTCTTGACTATGCAACTGCATTTGAATATCTCAACTGGTCTACTGGACATACAGTAGATGACTCAGAGTTTACTCAGGGTAGCTGGCATCCAAAGAACTGGGATAACAATTACCATGATGATGTGCTTCTTGAAGATGCTCTTGCAAATTCATGGAACTTAGCTGCTATTCATACTTTAAATAGTGTTCTTAAGAAGGTTGGTAATAATCAGGTTGTTAGCTTCTTAAAAGGTTTAGGCTATAACATGGACGATGAAGATTTCAACTTGAACTATGCTATTGGTGGTTGGAAGTATGGTACAACACCTACTATGCAGGCAGCTGCTTATGCAGCTATCTCAAATGGTGGTACATATATTAAGCCACATACAATTCAGAAGATTGTGATTAATACAACTGGTGAAACTATTAATGTAGATGATGATATTCAAAAACAGGCAAGTGAAGGAATGAAAGATTCTACTGCTTTCTTACTTCGTCAGGTTATGACAAGCTATGTAAAGAGCAATGGAAGCTACTCAGCATTTGATATTGGTTCTCAGATTGGTGCAAAGACTGGTACTTCTAACTTTGATGCAACTATCCCAGCTTTAGCTGGCAAGGATAAAGACCATTGGCTTTGTGCTTATTCACCTGATTATGCATGGGCCTGCTGGAATGGTTTTCCTGCAGAAATATCTACAAAGAAACATAAATATCTTGCAAGTGGTATGAATGATGCAAAATCAATTGCCGCAAAGATTGCGAAGAAGCTTGCCACTCATAAGATGAAAAATAGCTATGAAACACCAAGTACTGTTGAAAAGGCACGTATGGTTAAGGGTGTATATCCATATGTATCTCCAAGTTCTTCTACACCAGAAGAAAAGATTTTGACTGCTTGGTTTGTAAAGGGACATGGTCCTAGTGGTGTAGATGATGGTTCTTCTTATGCCGATGAATATAAAGTACCTGAATTGACATCATTTAATGCATCATTGAATTCAAATAATTCAATTTCAGTCACATTTGGTTCTTATGATCCTGAATATGAAGGTAAGATCACTTGTGTTGTAGAAATCAGTGATGGTTCTTCTACAAAGACTGAAACATTATCTTCTACAAGTGGAACACTTGAATATAACACTGAATCAGGTAAGACATACACAGTAACTGGTTATTATAAACTAAAGAGTGGTGACACAACGTCTAATAAGAAGTCAGTAAGATTATCTACTGGAAGTACAGATGTAGGTACTGCAACCTTCAGTGTTACTGCAAATGGTGCAGCTATATCAAATGGAGCAACTATTTCAGCCACTTCAGTCAATGTCAGCACATCTGGTCCAAGTGGACATACAATGATTGTGACATGTAATGGTAATAGTCAATCATTGAATTGTGGAAGCAGTGCGACAATTAGTGGATTATCTAGTGGCAGATCATATACGATTTCATTTACTGAAAAGAATTCAAGTGGTGAAACAAAAACTATTGGTTCTATCCATTTCACAGTACAGACAACTGATACACAAGAACAATAAGGATTCCAAAAAAGGAATCCTTTTTTTAATTCAAAAAAAAGAATCCATAGGGATTAAAATGGACCCTGTAAAATGGACACGATAAAAAAGAGACCTTATTTGAACCGCCCCTGTCAAGTAGACAGGTGAAAAAATTAAAAACATGTACCCATGCCTGCCACGTAGTGGCAGGCATATTTTTATGCATAATGTGCCGCCTTATATTTCTGTATCGCCTTGTTCTCAGGTATTGGATACTGAACTGGATTCTCATTGCATAATGCTTCACTTCTTACTTCATAAGGTGTTCTCACACCAAATCTTCTTTGATATCTTTCATGACTGTAATATCTTATCCATTCTATTATTGCCTCTTCTAATTCCTCTTTTGTTTCATATTTCTTCCCATAATTATATATCTCACATTTAAGTATTCCCCAGAATCCTTCCATTGGTCCATTATCAATGCAGCAGTGAACTCTGGACATGCTCTGTTCCATGCCATTATCCTTAAGTATACGTACAAATATTGGACTCGTATACTGGTAGCCACCATCACTATGAAATAATGGATGTGCTCCTGGATTAGCTTCTACAGCTGATCTGAATGTATTGAAGACAAGTTTATTATCATTATGGTCACTAATTGCATATCCTACTGGATATCTGTCATAAAGATCTAGTATCAGGCTTAGATATAGCTTATTTTCATTATTCTTTCCATATTTGAACTC